>LUTY01000380.1 GCA_001640045.1 Candidatus Thiomargarita nelsonii
TCGGGAGTGCAAGGCGTACCTTGCACGTTCTTGGGAGTGCATAAAATGCAAGCGATAAGCATAGAGATTCAAGATATTGTTGCCAACGAATATCAAAAAGGCAATATCTCTATTCGGCAAGGTGCCAAAATGCTGGGTTTAAGTTATGAAGAATTTATGGTCGATTTTTTAGGCGAGCGGAAAATATCTTTTATCAATGGCACCCCTTCAGAACTGGAAGCTGAATTTAAACAAGAAGAGGCTTGGTTAGATGAAGTGTTGGAGAATAAGACATGATAGTTATTTCTAACACAAGCCCCTTAATTGCCTTATCCAGAGTTCAGCAGTTGTCTAGTTAAAGGATATGGCATTGACGCGCCGGCGTGGGAACCCGAAAAACCAGAACTTAATCCGTGTATTTATTGAGGGTATCCTTCAAAACAATAAGGATTTAAAACGGCATTTTTCCATAAACGATCACGCTCAATTTGGCTCAGATTAGCTTCATGACAAACCGTCAGCCAATGGTCATTGACCACAGATACTATTGTATTAATAATCTCTTTAGCTTGCCATTCTTCCAGCCTGTAAATATGGCAAACAGATAGTGCATTAGCCAGAGTGGAATGATTGCCCTGTTTTCCCTCCAAATTCATCGCCTGGGTAGCCTCCCGCCCGGTTCTATTTTGTGGACAAATGTCATAAGCTGGTGTCAGGCTCAATGCGGTTCCGTCCCAGAAAGCGGCATGATTTCTGGCATGATCATCGGTATTTCCGATCAGTATGTTGAAGACAATGCGTTTGTAGATTTCATGCAATGAATTGATTGGATTTTTAAATTGATGGCGTATCAATTCGGCGAGTTGACGATAACTGGCGTAGCGGGCTTCCATTTCATTCAATTTTAACAGGCTCAAGCCGCTGAGCATTAAACGGCGTTCAAAAAAATCATCGTGTGCGATCCTGTCAAAACGCTCTACTAACAGGACATCTTTTCCTAATGCGTGTTCAAGTCGAACCGGAGCGACATTAATGCCCGCCAGTTTCGCCAGTTTCATCGCCACATATTCCGCTTTGACCACATCATAATGGTCAGTCGATGAACTGAATTTGGCGAGGTATTGTTTGCGATTATCAGTCATCAATGCTTTGGGTCGTGCGCCGCCTACACTGGTTCCATGTAATAAAGCGTGATCTAATTCTGGTGGCAGCGGCTTTCTGGCTTCTATCAGTTGTGCCGCTTGCAATAAGTCTTGCAATTGAGGAGGCGTTGATTCTCTTGCTTTATAATGGGTACCACTTTGCTGAAAATCCAGTGCGCCAATCCGGTTACTGCTAGACAGTAACATGTAATCCAGTTCGCTAAGGTTTGGGTATTTATAGTCAAGCAGACGCCGCCCCCAGGCATCAGGCGCGGCATCTCTAAGACATGAATGAATTTCATTGAGTCCTTCAGGCTCAAAGGTGCCACGTTGTAGGGGTAATTCTATTGGCGACAAGGAAATGGAGTGTTGACGCTCTAGGTAAGTTCGACCATAGACAAAATGGTATTTGCCTTCAATCAAGCTGATTTGACCGGCAACGACTGGCGCGGCGCATTGAGGCAACCATATCCAAACAAAGGCTTTAGAAGTTATCATCCAGTTCTACCTTTTTGTTGACTCCTTTTGAGGGTAATATTTGGATTAAGTTGGCAATGGATTGGGAAACTTTAGTCAATTGGCGTGGATCGTCCCCCATCAATGGTATGCCGACAACGGTTGCCGCTTCAAATACAGTACCAATAGCGACATTGGGATTTCCCTTTTCCAAAAAGCTGATAGTATAGCGGCTGACTCCGACACGTTCCCCCAATTGGGCTTGTGACATATGACGTTCTATACGTGCGGCTTTTATCATTGCTCCCAAGGTTTCCAAGAGGATTGTAGTATGTGTTGAGAGGGCGACGGTGTTTTTTGATTTGTTAGTCATGTTTATTATAACGAGCCATTGATGAAAAATTGTGTATTATAATAAACATTTTTTTCAAATACTAGAGTACAACTTTTAATCGGAGTTTAGGCGTCCTTGATTTAATTCAGACGAGTCAAGTTGACATTTGATTTTCATCGTGTAAACTGTGCCCTTGCATGGTCGGCTCGAAATCGAGCTAGTTGATAACTGATAACTTCAAAGGTTTTTGCACATTTATTTAAAGAGGTTAAATATGAGGTTAAAAAAACGTCATTTATGGAGTCCAATATTAGGGCTCGCTTTGTTATTCATTTTGCCTTTAGGGCAAGCGGCAACTGATTGTGCGGTTGTTACTGAAATTCCAACGGTGGAGTGTGAAGCACTTATTGCGCTTTATGATAGTACTGATGGTGAAAACTGGAACTATAACACGGGGTGGAATGTGACAAATACTCCCTGTAGTTGGTATGGAATAGAATGTGACGGTGGACATGTAACAAATCTCGAACTGTATAACAACCAACTCAGCGGTTCTATCCCAGCGGAACTGGGTAACTTGAGCAATTTGGCGAGACTCATACTGGACGACAACCAACTCAGCGGTTCAATCCCAGCAGAACTGGGTAACTTGAGCAATTTGGAGTTGCTCGCTCTGTCTTCCAACCAACTCAGTGGTTCAATCCCTCCGGAACTGGGGAACTTGAGCCAGTTATATGATATCGTTCTGTCTCACAACCAACTCAGCGGTTCTATCCCTGCTGAGCTGGCGAACGTGAAGGGGTTCTTCTGGCTACACAACAACGAACTGTGCGGAGACATCCCAGCTGAGTTGGACAATCGTTCGGATTTCAACATAAACCACAACCACTTAACGGCTTCTGACCCTGCGATTATCGCTTGGCTTGATCGAATCCACCCTGATTGGGCGACCACTCAAACGCCTTGTCCTGGAGGATTTTTTACCGCATATAGGATTGGAGTAGTTGAAAATGCCAGTACCGTCACCCTCACTGTCCGTCGAAGTGGCGATACAAATGGAACATTAGAAGTGGATTATGCCACGACCGATGGCTCAGCCTTAGATGGTAGTGATTATGTCGGCGACTCTGGTAGGCTGACTTGGCTGGATGGCGATAGTAGCGACAAAACCTTGACGATAACGCTTATTGATAACACGGATCGTCACGGCAATAAAACTTTTACCGTCACCACTGTTATCATTATAGAAAATGAGCACATTAACTGCGCTGATGAAGTGACTGAAATTCCAGATGTGGAGTGTGAAGCCCTTATTGCTTTATATAACAGCACTAATGGTGATTACTGGCCACGTAACGAGGGGTGGAAGGTGACAAATACTCCCTGTAGTTGGTATGGAATCACCTGTGATGGTGGACATGTAACGAGACTCGAACTGAGGGATAACGGACTCAGCGGATCAATCCCCTCTGAACTTGGAAACTTGAGTAATTTGCACTCTCTCTATCTGTATAACAACCAACTCAGCGGATCAATCCCCGCAGAACTGGGTAACTTGAGCAATTTGACGCTACTCGAACTGTCTCACAACCAACTCAGTTTTATCCCCGCAGAACTTGGAAACTTGAGTCGTTTGGAGCTTCTCTTTCTGGGCAACAACGAACAACTCAGCTTTATCCCCGCAGAACTTGGAAACTTGAGTAATTTGCACTATCTCGGTCTGTATAACAACAAACTCAGTTCTATCCCCGCAGAACTTGGAAACTTGAGCAATTTAGAAACTCTCTCTCTGTCCCACAACCAACTCAGTTCTATCCCCGCAGAACTTGGAAACTTGAGTCGTTTGTATATTCTCTATCTGTCTAACAACCAACTCAGTTCTATCCC
>LUTY01000370.1 GCA_001640045.1 Candidatus Thiomargarita nelsonii
TTAACAACGAATAATCATCCTTAAAAGTTACCAGATGTAATCTAATCTTAATATTTTTTGTATTATGCCAAGAAAAAAACCAGAACCCAAACCCATCCAAATAGACAGCATCAAACACGCTGACGAGTCTCGTACCAATATTCCCACCAAGGAATTAAGGGATTTTGTCGCGGATGATGAACATGAGCCGAAAATGAAACACTACCCGCGTAATCCTGATTTAGATCCCCAATTAGTTTGGCGGGGTAAAGATGAACAGGATAGCAACGATTTAGAGGTGCCGGTTGTGCCCGTTTATATTCAGGAAAAGGTACTCCCGCAAGCTATTATTCAAGATATAAAGCGGTATGCTAAACAAGATCAACCTGCCACCGTTGACTTGTTTGGTAATGATTTCAATGATCTTGATTTTGATCAGTTGATTGAATTTTATCAGCACCAGCAAAAATGGCAAAACCGTATGATTTTAGGGGATTCCTTACAAGTCATGGCTTCGCTTGCCGAAAAGGAGGGGCTAAAAGGACAAGTGCAGATGATTTATATTGATCCGCCTTATGGGATTAAATTCGGCTCAAACTGGCAGGTATCCACCCGTAAGCGTGATGTCAAGGATGGCAAGGCGGAGGATTTAACGAGACAACCTGAGCAGATTAGGGCGTTTCGGGATACTTGGGAATTGGGGATTCATTCTTATTTGGCTTATTTGCGGGATAGGCTTGTCGTGGCTCGGGAGTTGTTGACGGAATCGGGGAGTGTGTTTGTGCAGATTGGGGATGAGAATGTGCATTTGGTGCGGTGTTTGTTGGATGAGGTGTTTGGGAGTGGGAATTTTGTTTCTTTAATTACATTTCAGACTACATCAGGATTTGAAACCAAAACGATTGGAAGTATTGGTGATTACCTTGTATGGTATTCCAAAAAGAAAGATGACATAAAAGTCAATCAACTATTTGAAAAAAAAGCGATTGTAGTTGGAGATGGAAATGCAAAATGGTTACTAATGGCTGATGGCAGCTATAGAGGGGTTTCTTCATATGAAAAAACCTGGAAAGAAAAAATACCAGAAGGAGCAAAATTTTATAAACCTGGAGACTTACAATCCCAAGGTGGAGCAAATATCTCCCCAAAATTTAAGTTTTGTAATAAAACCTATAAGCCAAGTACCAACTCCCATTGGAAAGCAAACTATCCGCTTGGAATGAACAGACTGGCTTATACAGATAGAATTCATGTTGCTAAAAATAGCATTCAGTATCGACGTTTTGCTCTCGACTTTCCGTACAAAATGAGGGGAAATATCTGGACTGACACCATAACAGGCAGTTTTACAGAAGATAAATATTATGTTGTTCAAACTAA
>LUTY01000371.1 GCA_001640045.1 Candidatus Thiomargarita nelsonii
CCCATGAACACTTTCTTCTAAACTGTATTTGCCATCATCACCACGTTCTAAGCTATTGCTGAGTAATGTCAAGACGATCTTTCTATGGGCGATATATTGCGCTAACTTAGCCTTACCTAGATCATTTTCTTGCTCAATATATTGATTATATTCAGCTTTATAGCGAGGTAAATCTTTAATGTCCGTCAATTGACGACTCAGAAATTTCTGCCCTTTTTGTTTTAATTCTAATTCAATTTTTGCAGACAGTTTGTAAAGTTCCAGATCAATCGAACCATCCTGCAAGGCTTTCAACGGAATTTCCTGCAAACTGGCGGCTTTATACTTTAATAAAGGTCGATATTGGGGGGCGGCATTTTTAATGTAAGTTTCAATGCGCTGTTGCTTTGTTTGTTCAATCGTAGCCAGATAAGGTTTTAAGTAGTTGTTTTTAAGGTGGTCAATGGCCGCTTTGAGAATGTCTCGTTTCGACAGCAAAAAACCCCCGGCTCAATCTGTTTACCCATTGATTTAGGGGCAACTTATGAATTGACTTGCCAAGAACAGAGGATCAAGGTTGCAAACGGGCTCCGGCAAAAACAAAATCTTTGATGCCATGCTAAAATTTTTATTAGCAGGGATAAGTCAAAATCTTTTATTTTTAATGTTTTGATGGGTTATCCCTGCTAATATTGGCAGTCGTTCAATGGTCTGACTATTTCCGCCCTCCTGTACTAGCGAGGTAAATTAAGTTTATCAAACAAAACCTGATTTCTTTTGTTCGCATCTTCAAGCAGCTTAGGATAAGAAATAATCTCAATATAACTCCTCAATTGACTGTGATATTTAAAATACCCCATCTTATCAGGTGCTTCGGTAAAATCTTGGTTTTCAGCAAGCTGCCTCATCTTATTAGTCAAATCGCAGATGATGTAACTATAAAAAGGGGTATTTTGACTCACTGAAATGAGTCTGCCATGTTTATCAGTGACATTGCCTTGGCGAATTTTTCTGATATAACCATACACTTGTTCAAACGGATTAGAATCAACCGGATAATTGTGTCTCATCGGACGTTTAAACTCAATGATAACCACAGATGAAAATGGCATCGAATTGTCAACAAAAGCAAAAGGTGAGTTGAAAATGATAATATCCGGCCTATCATCGCTCTCAATAATAACCGGCGTTAGCGTATTAAGTGGTTGATCTGAAGCTAAGTATTTGTGATACGCCAACTTTTCATCAATAATCCATCATCAGAAGTTTGTCTCAAGGGAAAAATCAGCCCATGAACACTTTCTTCTAAACTGTATTTGCCATCATCACCACGTTCTAAGCTATTGCTGAGTAA
>LUTY01000372.1 GCA_001640045.1 Candidatus Thiomargarita nelsonii
ATGCTTAAAGCCAAGTCTTTTAAGCATTAATGGAAAGATTCCCCAAAACCCACCGACATCACATATAGAAATATCATCTCTGTTGGTGGCAAACGATTGGTAAGCCTTATAAAAACGTATCGAAGAACGCCGCAGGTAATTATTAAAGTCAAAACGCCCCCAATCATAGCAGTGCTTGGCTATTTCAGCCTGCATTGCAGGAGTCCAATAGCGCATCACATTCGTTACTGTCGCCTGATAAATTTCGTCAAATTCCCGCAACGTTTGCATACCTAATACCTTTTTTTATCCAGCGCAAGTAAATAATACTCAAGATTAACATCAGACCATAAGAAATGACTGAAGCCAAGGCAGCGCCCACAATGCCTTGGTTTGGAATGAGATAGAAATTCAGTCCAATATTTAACATTACCGCTGCGCCCGGGGAATATACCGTAATAATCGGCATACCTATTGAAGCAAAATAATTCATAAAAACCGTATTGACTGAAAGCAGTAAAATACCCGGCATGAGCCAGACGAATGCCAGCACGGCGGGGGTAAAAGCCTTACCAAATAATATATTAACGAAGGGGGCGGCTAAATACACTGATATTATGGTAATAATTATCATGATTACCCCAACCATTGATGAAATTTGACGAGTGACTTGCCACTTTTTATCAGAATCTGTTAATGCAGACAATTTTGGAAATAAAATGGTTCCAATCACCACCGGAAACATATATACCATATCAGCCATTGTTGCAGCAATAGAATAATAACCCGCTTGCTCTGCACCCAGCATATACTGCACCATTAACAAATCGACTCGTAATACCATAAATGCAAAAAAAACCGCCAAGTATGCCTTAAAACCGTAACGAAGGTTATCTTTAAAAACACGGAACGAAGGTTTTGGAAAATACTTCAAATGAGGCTTTAATTTTCCTAACCCCCAACTGAAGCTGATGATTAACGCAAGTAATCCCATCAAAAATATATTCTCGACCGAGACAGCATCTACTATTATTACTATGGCTATGAAGCTTACACCAAGAATCTTTGTAACGACTTCAATCAAATTGTAGGTTCTAATCTCCTGGATGCCAATTAGCAGGTTTTGTACAAGGAGATAGGCGAGCCCAATCGGTATCCATATTAACGCCATAATGAGCAAAACACCGTTAAGAGGAGACAAATTAGGCCAAAGTGAAAATATGCACCACGCAATAGTAACACCTAAACTGCCAAATCCAAAACTTACCAGTAAACTATTACCCAAGAGCGTTGCTAACCTGCTGCGATCTTGTGCCACATAATATGTGTTTGAAGCATGTAAACCAAGATTAGTAAATTGAACACCAATAGCGCCAA
>LUTY01000373.1 GCA_001640045.1 Candidatus Thiomargarita nelsonii
CCCAGCTAGTAGGTCAAAGAGAAAATGTAAAAATAGCGCCTGATTTTACAAATTTACTCTCTGGAAGTGTACCTAATTATTTTGATCAAAAACAGCATCAAGTTTGTATAGTCCCAAATAAGAGAATGATAGATAAGACACAAAGAAAAGATGCGGAACGATATATAAATTTTCTATCCAAATCTATTAATTTGATTTTGGAGAAAAAAGGCTTGCCTTTTATTTTAATACATGGCGGAGATGAGGATGAAGAGATTGCAAAAAGAATTTTACAAGGCTGTAAACAAGATATAGAAATAATTGTTGAAGACAATCCTTTGTATATAAAAGGTATAATTGGCAGCTCAATTGGAATTATAGGTTCAAGATTTCATAGCCTTGTAAGTGCCCTTTCTCAAAGTGTCCCGGCATTAGGAACCGGGTGGAGTCACAAATATGAAAGGCTTTTCAAAGACTATAACTTTGAAGAGGGACTTTTGTCTGTTGGAGTGACAGATAATGAGTTACAAAGAAAGTTAGAACTGATTCTATCAAAACAAATGAATAGTAATATCAAATCCAAATTGAGAATAGCGTCTGATAGACAAAAACAGATTGTGTCAGAAATGTGGGATGAAGTCATTGAAATAATACATCAATAGACTTGCCCCTTAATAACGCTTTATTTATAAGTATTTGTAATGGCAATATTTTTTTCATACAACCCCAGGCTTTTGCACAAATGGATAATGGATAATGAATAAAAAATTCCTTTCTTTTACTATTGGACAGTTCCTAAATGAACTACAGTATAAATTATGGTATAAGCATGCCAAGAATCGAAAAATCCTCCCTTGGCAACCGCGTGTTCTATCTATAGTGGCAACGGGAAAGTGCAATCTGAAGTGTACCATGTGTCCCACACATTCACCCCTAATTCCAAAGGATTACAAGTGGAGACAAACAACAGTCAGAAATATGGATTTTGAGACTTTTAAATTTACTGTTGACCGATTTAATCAAGCAACAAGTGTCCAGATTATTGGTGCAGGAGAACCGCTCCTAATTAAGGATTTTTTTAAGATGCTTGAGTATGCGTCAGTTAAAAGGCGTATGCGTGTTATGACTATTTCAAACGGCATTCTCATTAACAGGAAAATTAATGAGATTATTAATAGCCATCTGGATAGTATATTCATATCCCTTAATGCACACAATGTACAGGAGTATGAGAGATTAACAGGAAATTCCGGACACTTTTTTCCACAGATTTATGGGAATCTCAAGAAACTGGTTGAGGCTCGTGATGCCGCTGGTTCTGAATTGGAGATAAATACATCCTTTATTGTGGATCAGCAAAACTATCGTTTAATTCCC
>LUTY01000374.1 GCA_001640045.1 Candidatus Thiomargarita nelsonii
CCAACACCACCGTCACAATCCAAAATCGCACAATCACACGAGGCTCTGGCCAACCTTTTAATTCAAAGTGATGGTGTAAAGGTGCCATCCGAAAAATACGCCGTCCAGTCAATTTAAATGAACTGACTTGTAAAATCACCGAAACCGTTTCCATCACAAATACGCCGCCCATAATAAATAAAACTAATTCTTGCCTGACGATCACCGCTATCACACCCAATGCCGCCCCTATAGCCAGTGAACCCACATCACCCATAAACACTTGAGCGGGATAGGTGTTAAACCAGAGAAAACCGAGACCAGCACCCACCATTGCCCCACAAAAGATTGCCACTTCTCCAACACCCGCAATGTATGGAATAGCTAAATAATTGGCAAAGTTGACATGCCCTGTGGCATAGGCAAAAATGCCGAATGCGCCACCGATTAACACCGTAGGCATAATGGCTAAGCCATCTAAGCCATCAGTCAAATTAACCGCGTTACTCGTACCAACAATCACAAAGTAGGTCAATAGCACAAATAGCAAGGGTGATAGATCAATGATGATATTTTTAAAAAAGGGCACAATCAATTGCGTTTCGGCATCTGATTGGGCTGTCATCAGCAGCACCAGTGCGGCGCCGAGACCAAAAATGGATTGCCAGAAATATTTTTGCTTAGCAGACAAACCGTCAGAATTGCCTAGCGATACTTTGCGGTAATCATCTATCCAACCGATTAACCCAAATAAAAGGGTAACGCTCAAAACGATCCACACAAATCGGTTAGATAAGTCAGCCCATAATAAAGTACTTATCGCAATTGCGACTAAAATAAGTCCGCCACCCATCGTCGGCGTGCCGGCTTTTTTTAAATGGGAATCCGGTCCATCATCGCGCACACTTTGTCCAATTTGATTGTCGCTTAATTTGCGAATCATCAGGGGACCAAGCATGAGAGAAATCAATAATGCTGTGACAGTTCCCAAGATGGCGCGTAATGTAATATATTGAAAAACATTAAGGCCACTGTAAAAAGTGCTAAAATATTCGCTGAGCCAATACAACATATTAAATTAAGTCCCCTTTTGTAGAGCGTTAACCACTTTTTCCATTTGCATACCGCGTGAGCCTTTAATCAGTACTGTGGCACGGCTGGGCAATTGGGCGTGTAAAGATTGAATCAAATCATTATGGTGAGCAAAATGTTGAGCCCCCTCGCCGAAACTTTCAACGGCATAATGGCTCATGTCACCGATAGCCCATAAACGTTCTACGCCGAATTCCCGTGCCCGTTGTCCTGCTTCTCGGTGAAACTCAACACTTTCAGTACCGAGTTCGTTCATATCACCAAGCACGAGCCAATAAGGGGGC
>LUTY01000375.1 GCA_001640045.1 Candidatus Thiomargarita nelsonii
GCAGATCAGTCGGCAAATGTTTTAAGTTAAAAACTGATTTCTCAATGATTGTCCGAGTTTTTGTATTATGTCCAGTGAATTCATCGCTGGCTTTCAGCTGTAAAGATAGCTGCAATTGTTTCATGATTTGCAACATTCGCGCTTGGTTGAATAAGAGCGTTTTTTGTTGCAATACGACCAAGCTGTCTTCAAATCGCTCATCAGTGCGAAATTGTTCACGCAAGAAAAACAGCATCGCCTTGCCCAACAGATCGTCATGGCGGAGAAAGGTAGCCAACTTGTCATCCACCTTTGCTATCGTCTGCATTTGTTCTAGCAAAAAATCGGTGAGCGTGACGGTGCTTAAGTCGGTTTTGGTGATTTTTTCAAGTTGAAAAAGTGGCTTTTTGTGTTCAGTAAAAATCTTCAAAGCATCGCTTTTAACGCCGTGGCTAGCGATTTTTTCAGCAAATTGGGCAATAAATTCTTGGCGAATTTTTGGCAATAGGAAGTGCGGTTTTTGGGCGATTTCATCGCTGATCGCTTCAAGTGTTCTGTCAAAGCTGTCTTGATATTTTTTGCTTATCTCATGGGCGGAAAAAGTCAATTGTGCTTGTAGAACAGAGAAGGCTTTTTCACCTTCCGCTTTCGCAAAATCTGCAATAGCAGGATTGTCCTCCAGTAATGCGCCTAGTCCAATTTTTAGGAGTGATGATGCTAATGACATGTGTGTTGTTCCTTAAAACCTTATAATTAAATACTGAATCATGACATCGGGTATTTTAACAGCAAGCGATCTTGCTGCCAGATGGGATTTGCAACCCAGTCCGAAACGTTAAAGATTTATGTTTATCCGAGCGATTATAAAATTGGTTGTCGTTTTTTTAGTGGATATCCCAGTGCTCTGTTATTTTTTGCACCGCGTGCAATATTTTCGTCAAAAATTAGGTCTAATTGACTAGCTTTTAATATGCTGTGATGATTGTTATTTTAATAATAATTCATTTACACGGAGATTTTTATGTTACCGACTTTACCTTTATTACAAAAAACAGATTTTCCAGCTATCAAACGCAGCACCTTGGAGACTTTACAAGTCAATCTAGGTTATATGTGCAATCAACAATGTATCCATTGTCATGTCAATGCGGGTCCAAAACGTACAGAAATCATGGGGCGTGATACCTGTGAGCAAGTTTTAAGTTTTTTACGCGCCACCCCTTCAATTGAAACCTTAGATTTGACGGGGGGGGCACCTGAATTAAATCCCCATTTTCGTTACATGGTCAAAGCCGCCCGACAAGCTGGGGTACATGTGATTGATCGTTGTAATCTTACCATTTTATCGGTACCAGAACAGACCGATTTAGCAAAGT
>LUTY01000376.1 GCA_001640045.1 Candidatus Thiomargarita nelsonii
CCAATAGGCGGTGCCTGAGCCTTGCCAGGTATCCCCGCCATCCAGTAACAAGGTTTTCTCGCGCCCAAAGCTATCGCGCAAGCGTTTAATAAGTGTTGCTAAATGTGCAAAGCCGCCTACTTTGCCATATTTTTGAGCGGCTTCAAGATAATTGAGATGAGTCAAAGCGTGTGCTTCTAAAGCTTGGCTAATGCCAAAATGTTGTAGCAATTGGTGACCGACAAGATGGGGGACATGTCCTTGCCGTTTTCCTATGCCTAAATTAACATGAGGCTCACGATAATGGACGGGTAATAACTGAGCGTGGCAATCGGTGAAATGTAGCAGACGTACTTGACCGAATGTGGGTACGTCATAAAAGTCGGCGGATTGTTTTTGTGTTGCAAATGATGATTTTGGCAACAGTCCGGCTGCGCCAGCAATAGCCATGAGTTGTATAAATTGACGACGATTGATTGACATATTTTAAGTTTTCCTTACAGTTTAAAGGCGTCCAAGATAAATCTTGGACGCCTAGCAAAACGGATACCATTAGAATATTTAAAGCCATTATTAATTATTTATTTTAGTGTGTAACAAAGTTAGAATATCAAGTCATGCGCCTGTATAAAAACCATTTAGAACTTGCGTTTTCTAAAAAACACTGATAATATCCCCGTCCGCATTGTATGACATTAATGTGTCACTCAATTCGTTCTTTTGATAACAGCCGCAATACCATAAAGTTAAGCACCGCTTGATGGGCGGATTCCTAACAGAATGGCATAACGCGAATACAAAAACAAATCTTTTAATTCAACAATTTATGGAGTTGTTGATGGCCGAACGCATAAATCTCTTTGACTTGAAATCCGAAAGGATCCGCACACTACATTTTACGTGGTTTGCTTTTTTTATCAGCTTTTATATTTGGTTTAACGCTGCCCCTTTAATCGTCTATATTAAAGATGCACTGGATTTGACTAGCCAACAGGTAAAAGTGTTAATGATTCTCAATGTCTCGCTTACCATTCCATCCCGAATTGCAATTGGTATGCTGGTAGACAAATTTGGGCCACGCATCATGTATTCGCTGTTACTGGCGATTTCAGGTGTTTTATGTATCTTGTTTGCGATGACAAACACCTTTGAACAAATGGCATTGATGCGCTTTTTGTTGGCCTTCGTCGGCGCGGGTTTTGTTATCGGCATCCGCATGATTGGTGAATGGTTCCCACATAAACAAGTGGGTTTAGCTGAAGGTATCTATGGAGGTTGGGGCAATTTTGGGTCAGCCGGTGCTGCCATGACATTGCCAACGATTGCCGTTTTGTTGATGACTTGGTTTGACTTTCCCAAAGAAGATGTCTGGC
>LUTY01000377.1 GCA_001640045.1 Candidatus Thiomargarita nelsonii
GGATTTTTTTGACATCAATGCCCCGTTAAAAATCCGAAATCAAAAAAATCGGATTTTAATTTTATTTCGCAACAACCCTACTGATTAACTTGGCTGTGTTGAATGTTTTATTCGTTGTTCACCATTAGTTGTACTCATTACTGCGACAAAAGGTTAAAACACAAGTTCATTATGGATAAGCAACGTGAACATTATGTGGGCTGGCAGAATGAGAAAACGGGTAAAGGAGAAATGATGAGACAACTACACCGCATATCCACATTATTTATACTTTTGTTATTTGTTGTGAGTGCCCAATGCACGGAAACATGGCCGCAAGGCTTATCTTTCGTTGGCTTCTCAGCAGATCGCTGGCAACTTTACGTTGTCCAACCAAGTGCCTTGGAACCCCAAATTGTCGAGACGCTTTTAGAGCCAAGGACACCAACCTACGCTGCTCAAACTGGTAAAATAACCTACATTGGCGTGGACGGCACTCTGCGCGAGAGACTGTTAGAAAGCGGCGAGGAGCGAATTTTGCTCAAACCCGATGCCCAGCGTACCTTCACGCAACCTGCTTATGATGCAGCGGGAAAGCGTCTATTTATCGTAGCGCTGAAAGAGGGAGCCAGTGTTGATACCGACATCCTCACACTAGATGACGAAAAACCCGTTGTGACACAACGCTCAGCACAATTTGAACCTTATTTTCATGCGCCGCGCACGCTCTATTACTCAAATGTTCATTGCACCATCGGCTGCGGCAAGATTATCCAAGAAATATGGCGCAAGGACTTAATCAGCTCCGAAGCCGAACAGATAACTTTGCTTAACGCGATTGCTCGACAGCCGGTCATATCCCGGGAAGGACGGTGGTTATATTTCTCATCTAATAAGGCCGGCAATTTTCATATCTGGCGTATGTCACTGGAGACGGGACGCTATGAACGGCTCACTGAGGGAAGAGTGACCGATATCAGTCCTGCTCTTGATCGGCAGGGCAACCTCTATTTCATCCGCCATACGCCTACTGGCACCACACTTATGCAGCGACGGACCGATGGTACTTTACAAACGCTGCCGAAAACACTTGAAAACTTTAGAGATTTGGAGATTAGCCAATGATAAAAAATCTTATGCTACTGTTGTTAGCTGCGACATTCTGTCTTCCCAGCTACGCTAATGTGAATTTTGGGGAATATGCCAAATTTGAGTTCGCCCCAGCGCGAGGCGAGACTTTTCTAATTCCCATCCGTTTAGAAAAAAAGGCCTCGCTGGAAATATCTATATTCACCTCGGATGGTGACTTGGTGCGAATTTTTCTAAAAGCGCAAGTCGGCTCAACTTGGATAGTCCCCTTTAGGGGACTTGAG
>LUTY01000378.1 GCA_001640045.1 Candidatus Thiomargarita nelsonii
GCGGAAGACGACTGGAGCAACCAATGCCAGAAACAGCGACCGTCTTTTCTGGCAACAATTGTTCATCACGACAAATCCGTTGTACCACTGTGAGTACGCCATGATCGCCACAGCCCGGACACCAACGGGCTTCACCACCCGTATAATCTCCCAAGCTAAAATAACGTTCCTTGATATCAAGTGACCAATCTGCTTTTAAACCAAACATCAGCTTTCTCCTTTCATCGCATTAAAACGGCGGATAATTTCATCATAAATGAGCCCTGGCTGCATCGGCTGTCCATGTACATTGGTCCAACAATCTACATCGACTAAAGTTTGCGCTCTTAAAAGTATGGAAAGTTGTGAATAACGCCTGTTTCCTGGCGTGATCAGCGGCCCATCAGCTTCATCACTATAATTAATTTCGATGGTCAAAATATTCTTAAACCGTGAAAATATCTCTTCCAAACCCGGTTCAAGCGGCGAAAGAAAGCGCAAATGTAGCGATGAGACTTTATACCCCTCTGCCCGCCCTTTATCGACCGCTTCTTCAATCGCACCCAAAGTCGAGCCCCAGCCCACAAGCAGCAACTCGCCTTCTGGCTCACCATATATTTCTGGTGGTTTCAAAGTACTCCACAGTGCGGCTAATTTGCGACTACGCATATTGCAGCCACGTTGATTGGATTCACGATCATAAGCCACTTTACTTTCAGTGGTATGTGCGAGCCCGGTCAAAACATATTCTCCACCCGCTTGTCCGACAATGGGACGGGGAGATAAGCCAGTTTCTTCATTCCACTGAAAAGGGTCTAGCCCCTTTTCCCAAGGCGACTGATCAATAGGTGATGCAAACCACTCAGCTTTTGCCTCAGGACGAGGATAAGGCTGTACGCCCGTCGCCAGGTTGGCATCGGTGAGCAAGATAACTGGGGTACGAAAAGTCTCAGCGATTTTTCGCGCCATGATCACAAAATGTACGCATTCCTCAATAGTGGCAGCGGCAATGACCACTTTCGGGGCATCACCCGGTTCACCGTACAAAGAGGCCAACAAATCACCTTGTTCAACTTTAGTCGGCAAACCAGTAGAAGGTCCGCCCCGTTGAACGACGGCGATAACTAATGGAATTTCTGCCATCACAGCGAGTGCCACAAATTCTGTCTTTAATGCCAAACCCGGGCCAGAAGTAATGGTACAAGCGGTTTTACCCGCAAAAGAGGAGCCGATTGCAAAACCAATCGCGGCGATTTCGTCTTCTGCCTGATGTACAAATCCCCCGATATTGTGAAAAACTTCGGCCAAATAGTGTGAAGCCGAGGTGGCAGGGGTGATGGGATACATGGACACCAAATCCATCCCCGAAGCCA
>LUTY01000379.1 GCA_001640045.1 Candidatus Thiomargarita nelsonii
TCCGCTGCGTAAATCAGTCAGCACTCCCCCCTTACCATCATCAGCCGGGAGCGCATAGCTACGAATAATATTCAATGTCTCCGTTTCAACCTGATTCAAGCTGACTTGGATAGGCAACGCATTTTCATTGGGCGGATGAAATAAATGAATACCCTCTTCAAAGCCTAACAAAGTTTGTAAACGTGGTCCCTTCACTTGTAGATGACGAAAATCTTGTCCGGTTGGTGCTAAACGCCTGGTTTCTATCCCTAGATAAATCAAAGTTTTTTCATAGCAATCCAACAAATAATCTAACTCCTTCTCTCCACAGCCATGTACACGCGAATGCAGCGTTAATTTCAAATTGTCTTGTTGATTCAATTCCAGTCCTCGACAGAAAAAACCTAAAAAACTGGAAATCATTAATAAATTAAACCAATTAGATTGATACTCTTTAATCAATTTGGGGGCTTGCACATACATTTCTTCTAAATAATCACGAATATCTTGAAGAGCATAAAAATCGCCACTATTAACAGTATAACATTCATACGACCAACGAAAATAGACACGCGCTTGTTGTATTCTACTGGAAAAACGTGTTTCAGTCGGATCACGCGCCGTTTCCATTGCCCAAAGCATCTCATCCAATTCTTCCTTTACATCAAAAACGGATTCCTGCATGGTCAACAACAACCGCTGCTCATCGCTAGTAGCGTTTAGATCAACCTCTTGAGCATCCCGCAAAGCATAAAGCCGCTCCCGTAAATTCGTGACAAATTCCAGAAGACGGTTGACACTCTCCAATGTCAGAGATTGTTCACTCAAGCGAGCGGCGTTTTTTTCCTGTGACGTGGGGATCAAGGCGGTGATGTTTGGCTGTAAACGCTTGTTGATCCAATTAATATCCAAAATAATCGGCTGTGTTGCCTTGAGCTTGACTAATTGTGTCGCCGCCAATGTCGTTAAATCGCGCTCAATCGCCCGTTTAAGGGCGCGTCCGCCCAAAAGCGCATCAAATCCCTGTTGTGCGACTTCCACCAAGGCGCTTTCAGAGATATTCAGTATGGTTGTCCGCCGCACAAAACCATCCCGTTGTAATAAACCATCCAATTGTAAACGGGTGATGGCAACCGCATCTTGTAATTCTAAGGATTTAAATACCACAATGCGATCAATACGATTTAACAATTCTGGGCGAAAAAAATCTTCAACGGCGGCGCGATAGCTAGTGGCTTGATTTTGCACATCCCTTTCGGCAAAACCGAGACGGCGGCTGGCTTGTTCCGCTCCTAAATTTGAGGTCAATATAATAATAGTATTCGTAAAATCGGTGGTACGTCCCAAAGCATCGGTGAGTCGCCCTTCTCCCA
>LUTY01000381.1 GCA_001640045.1 Candidatus Thiomargarita nelsonii
ACTTTGACAGTCAGGGACGATTGGTCACAAGTTGTGATGATGGTTATATCCGTTTGTACAATCAACAATTTGAATTATTGAAAAAACGCAAAGCTTCAGGGGGTAATCGACCTTACACTGTCCGTTTTTCATCATCAGGTGACAAAATTGCTGTGGGCTTTGCTGATTCAACTCAAGTCAATGTATTATCTGGCAAAGATTTGAGTGCTTTATACAATCCCGATACTCGCGGTGTGGATAATGGCAATCTGCTCAGTGTCGCTTGGTCAAAAGATGGACGTTGGTTATATGCGGGGGGAAACTATCATGATAGCACGGGCATCAGTCCTATTCTGCGCTGGGGGAAAGCTGGGCAAGGCAGTTACGATGCTTGGTTAGCCGCAGATGATACTATCATGGACATTCAAGCCTTGCGAGAGGGTTCGATTATATTTGGATCGGCTGATCCCACTATTGGGCTATTTAATGCCAACGGACAACTAACGCTGTCTCATGATGCGGAAATTGCGGATTTTCGGGAAAGTTTAGTGGGTTTGTTGCTTTCTAAAGATGGCAGCCAGGTGAAATTTGCTTATGAAGTTTGGGGCAAACGTCCAGCCGGTTTTTCTGTCAATGATCGCATATTGACACTTTATCCTCGCCCTGATTCAAATTTGATAATACCCTACACTGAAGGTTTAAATGTTACCGACTGGAGACATCAATATCAGCCCAAACTCAATGGCAAAGCCCTCACTTTAAAAGAACATGAAATGGCACGTAGCCTCGCCATAGCACCCGATGGTCAACACTTTATATTGGGGACTGATTGGTATTTACGCTTTTTTGATAAAAATGGTAAGCAACAATGGAGAGTTTCAGTGCCGGGTGTCGCTTGGGAAGTCAACATCGCCAAGAATGGCAAAGTCGCCGTCGCGGCATTTGGAGATGGCACTTTGCGTTGGTATCGGCTGGATGATGCTAAAGAGTTACTCGCCTTTTTTCCGCATAATGATGGCAAACGTTGGATACTTTGGACACCAGAAGGCTATTATGCAGCCTCATCGGGCGCAGAATCATTGATTGGTTGGCATATTAATCAGGGACCAGAGCGTGCGGCTGAGTTTTTCCCCACGGCTCGCTTTCGTGAGCGTTACTATCGCCCAGATGTCGTTGCTCAAGTTTTAGGGAGACATAGCAATGAAGAACCTAAACAACAAGCGATTCAAAAAATAGTGCCGCCCGTTGTCACGCTGTTATCTCCAGAAGATAAGGCCAGTTTTTCTAACAGCAATATCGAAATCCGTTATCGTATCCGTCGCGTTTCCAAGGAACCTATTACGGCACTCAAAATTTTATTGGATGGTCGCCC
>LUTY01000382.1 GCA_001640045.1 Candidatus Thiomargarita nelsonii
CATGAGCATCAAAGCCAGCGGAGATAAAAATCATTTGGGGCGCAAATTCATGCAAAGCCGGTAGCCACTGGTTTGTAACAGCATCACGAAACTCATCCCCACGGGTACCGGCAGGTAGTGGCACATTAATAATATGATCACTGACTGTATCAGCACCAACGCCCGGATAAAAGGGATGTTGAAAGCTTGAACAAAGCATCACACGCGGCTCATTGGCGAAAATCGCTTCGGTGCCATTGCCATGATGAACGTCAAAATCTACAATGGCTACTCGCTCCAATCCATAAGCTTCAATGGCATGCGCCGCTCCAACGGCAATATTATTGAAAAAGCAAAAACCCATAGCCTGAGCACGCAGGGCATGATGACCAGGGGGACGAATATTACAAAAAGCGACTTGATGTTGATTGCTTAAGACTAAATCAGTGGCGTGAATAAGCGCACCGGCGGCACGTAAAGCGGCTTCTGGTGTTTCTGCCATCAGCACCGTGTCAGGATCGAGATAAGTAGTTCCTTGTTTTTCATTGAAATTTAAAATGTGATCAATATATTTGACATCATGTACCCGCGCCAATTGTTGAAACGTGGCTTTTGGTGCTTCATAATGACGCATAAAATCCATGAGGTGAGAAGCCCTCAATTGATCTTCTATGGCATAGAGCCTAGCGGCACTTTCTGGGTGTCCAGTGCCCATGTTATGTAGTAGACAGGCAGGATGATGAAGATAGGCTATAGACATGACTATTTTTCCTTAAATTTTCTCTGGAGTGTGCAAGGTACGCCTTGCACTCCTGAAATTATTAAAAGGTACTCTGGAGTGCAAGGCATACCTTGCACATCTAAAAAGGTGATTATATCAGATGCGAGTATTAGGCATAGAAACTTCCTGCGACGAAACCGGTGTCGCTTTGTACGACTCAGAGCAAGGCTTATTAGGACATGCCCTGTATAGTCAAGTAGACTTACATGCACAATATGGCGGTGTTGTCCCAGAATTAGCCTCCCGCGATCATGTCCGCAAATTAATACCACTGATTAAAACGCTACTCAGCGACAATCATACAATTGACACCGCCGGACCAGGATTAATCGGCGCTTTACTGGTTGGGGCAGCCGTTGGGCGTAGTCTGGCTTGGACTTGGCAAGTCCCTGCCATTGGTGTCCATCACATGGAAGGGCATTTGCTCGCCGCTATGCTTGAAACGCCAGCCCCCAGTTTTCCCTTTTTAGCCTTACTGGTATCAGGCGGACATACTCAATTGGTACAAGTCGCGGCGGTGGGCAAATACACGGTGTTGGGAGAATCTGTCGATGATGCCGCTGGGGAAGCCTTTGATAA
>LUTY01000383.1 GCA_001640045.1 Candidatus Thiomargarita nelsonii
ATAGACAAAATTCGTTCCGTTAATAATTGGTACCAAACCATCTTTTTAAGCGCATTTTTTTGTTTGGCACTTGCCCTCCCCATTGCTGAGGCATTAAAACAAATTTCCGTGATTGTCATTATCCTGCTAGGTATTCATCTGATTTTTAAGAAAGAATTAAAGATTGAGGAAAACCTGCTGACTTACAGCGCAGTTGGGCTGGTCATCTTTTCCCTGATAAGTGCTTGTTTTGCATTTAACACCACAGAAGCTTTAAAAGCTTGTATTGATATTTTCAGAATTCTTCTGATTTTCTTGATTATAAAAAGTATCCCTTTAAACATAAATCAGCTTGTTATTTTCAATAAAATACTTTTTTTATCTATGATAGTCGCTTTGCTTTATGGGCTATACCAGTTCCATTTTTTTCCAAATCCTTCGCCTGATGAAATCACTTATCTGGAACTGCATTCCATTGGTCATGTCAACCACTCATCTATCTATTTATTACTTGTCTTTACTATTGCCCTGACTTGGTTATTTTATCGGGATAATCGGTTTCCTAACATATCGACTAGCTTTTTATTATTTATTATTATTAGCAGTTTGGCTGGTATATTTATCACAGGTAGCCGGGCAACGATGTTTACTAGCCTGTTATTAATGTTGTTAATTTTCTTACTATTTTTTATCACCAAACAGTATCGAAATACCAAGTTATTGGTAATATTAGCTATTTTATCCATTATACCGCTTATCGTTTTATTCAGCAGTGAATACAGCCTAGAAAGATTATTATGGGGATTTAATATGATTCATAGAGATGCCTTAATGGAGGCTTCTATACGGGCATGGTTGGAACACAATATTTTCTTCGGCATCGGTGCGGACAATTCTCACCATATTAATCCGCAAGATTATGTCGAATCGGTATTCCCCGTCATCCCCCATGCCCATAATACTTATATTACTTTTCTCTTGGAAAGAGGCTTGTTTGGTCTTAGCCTGTATGTCATATTCATATTTTCTGTATTAATAGCCTTGCTCAAACAATATGCCAAAACAAAGGATCGCTTAGTGACGGCAGCCCTATTGATTTGGCTGGTCAATTTTTTGATTTCATCAGTCAACACCACATTTCACGATGAAAATGGTTTGTTAATGGTCTTAATTTGGGGATTGGCTTTAAATCAACACCTCACTGGTACGCCTTGCACTCCTGACAGTAGCCAATCTTGACCTATGATATAAATGATGCCATACTGGCACAATGTGCCATATTGACACTTTATAGGAGATATAACATGGCTACTACCTTACCTCGTATTACTGCTAGGGTTGACATTGATACTCAGGACTTATTAGCACAAG
>LUTY01000384.1 GCA_001640045.1 Candidatus Thiomargarita nelsonii
TTTGCTCTATCGTGATGAATTATCAGGCTTTATTGAGAACATGACGAAGCCAGGACTCCGTTTCAAATGCCTCCCTGCCGGCGAACACCGCCTTGCAGGGAGGCAGTTGAAACTTTTTCTAATAGATGATAATGCACAACCATTCTTATTTTTGCGTTTTCTTCGCGAGGGCTTCTGTACGCTTCTTTAAAAAAAGATTAATAGGGCTACCCATCCGACCCCCATGAACGTCTTCTCAGGAAGCTCGTGTGGTTCCGCAAAAAAAAACCACGCCGTATTTGGAACGAACCGCACAACAACCATACGCTTCTTTATCCGTATTTTAGGAACCCTTATATAGCATAGGTTAAGAAGCATATTAGAACCATTCGAGAGGAACCACGGAAGCTGAGGTTCCCAGAAGCAAGAAGCACATTGGAACCATTCGAGAGGAACCACGGAAGCTGAGGTTCCCAGAAGCAAGAAGCATAACAGCTAAAAAAGGCTTTTATTCACAAAATATTTAGAAGATTTCTTCCAAATTTCTCGAAAAGCACCTGCCACGGTAATATTTTTTTTCTTAGAATAAGCTAACTCGATGTTCAAGTTAGCTAATTAGAATATTCAGAGTTTCTAATTTAAGTTTAATTTCGCAAAAAATAGATTATATTATACTATGAACATAGTCCATATTTAATGGAGACAAGAGCCATGTTAGTCGGAAAACCTTTACCTTTTGTGAGTCAATACGTCAATCAGTTAAGCAACGCTATGGAACACCACCAAACTCAGGCGGGGCTAACATCAGGGCGTCAAGCCTGGTTATCGTTTTGTCTGATGTGTATTATAGTGACAGAATCAATATGTTGGCGTAAGTTTGTTCGTGCCAGTTTAGGTTCCTACTCTGAAGCTCTGTTATCGTGGCATTTTCGCCACCCAATGACCTGGGGATTATTACTGTCAGTAAGTGTTAACCTAGTGTTGGAAAATTTTGGTATCCAAGAAGGTATTCTTCTAATTGACGATACAGGTAAAAAACGTTCAAAGGTAACCAAACAAATACCTTATGTGCATTATTTCAAGAACAAGGAAGGTACTGGAACCATTAGAGGACAAGAAGTTGTATTGTTAGTATTGGTAACCCCTTTAGTAACAATTCCAGTCGCCTTTGAATTTTACCAACCCGATCCGACTTATACTCAGTGGGCTCGACAAAACAAACGCCTAAAAAAACAAGGTGTACCCTCATGCCAACGTCCTTCCAAGCCAGCCAAAAATCCGGATTATCCGACCAAACAACAACTGGCCTTGCGTCTTTTAAAAAAATTTGCCAACGATTGTCCGTTTGTCAAAGTAAAAGCGGTTCTTGCA
>LUTY01000385.1 GCA_001640045.1 Candidatus Thiomargarita nelsonii
GGTTTGCAACTGGCTCCGTCAGCGAGCGTCCTACGCACCATCAATCCATACACCACATTTAAAAGGTGCGTGGGACGCACCCTACAAATTTGGATTAAAAGTCAGACAAATGCCTACTTGAAGCAGCCCTCTTCTAGGCAATACTTATAGATAGCTTCGGCAGCAATGCGAGCGCCTTCTTCGTTCCAATGAGGATCATGATCAAAACATGTAGGGAAAATGGTGGTGTTTTGAAAATCGGGTAGCAGAGAATGGATGGGGTAATCCACTTCATTCTTAATAGATTCAAAGTATTTGAAGGGCTCGTGAGAGTATTGACCTAGAATCTCATATTCGTTTTTTTCCCAATTATTCGGAGATTCTTTGTCACTGTATTGGTAACTTCTCGGTAAAATCATTAGGATAAACTTGGCATTGTTCAGTTCTTTTTTAGAAAACGTATTTATGTCCTCAATATTTTGTTGAATGTAAGAAAAGTAGGGGCGTGTCTCTGAAAGAGGCTTCTCGGTGATAAAAAACATTTTCCTTGGCAAATCGTAAGCCCATTCATAAACGGGATCGAGAATAGCTACTTTCTCCATTATTTTTTTCAAAACCAAAAAGCTTATCGGAATGTAGTCAACTAACTGGTAGATACCTTTTTTCTCTAAAAGTATTAGGTATTTTATGTCATCATGAAAATCGGTCATGTCAATAGCAAGTATGACAATATCTGGATTGTATTTTTTACCGATGTCCTTCAATAGGCGATAGGATAACAGTGGGGAGGAGGATGTCCAACCAAAATTGGCGACATTGATTTGCTGGTTTGGATGCCGTTTTCTTGCCTTTTCTTCAAATTGATATGGAATCGATTTGTTGTAGGGCAGCCCGAGTCCAAAAATAAATGAATCACCTAGAAAGATGATGTTTAGATCTTCCTGACGAAAACGGTCGGACTCGGAGAAAGAACGTATGCCATCAGAATTGATATCGGGTGCCTCGTTTGGCATCAGGCGGTGATCCACATTGTTGATGAAGTACAGTTGACCTTTGAAAATAAAATTTTGCCCAATCAATTCGAGTAAGAACACTGTAGAAAAAATAGTAATAAACACAACAAAAATTGTCTTGAGTTTTTTAATCATTGTGAGTCCTGTTAGTAATAATGAATACAGCGAATTATGAAATAAACGAATACTGATCTTAAAGGAATGTTAGTTTAAGTACTGAAGCACAACATCTGGTATTTTGCAGGACGGGGTTTGCAACCCCGTCCCCCGCACGCGGGAAACGTTTTCTGAGCCTCACAAAAACGTTACGGAGCAGGTTGCAAACCTGCGTGGAGCTTAAAGCGATAAATCGCCTAC
>LUTY01000386.1 GCA_001640045.1 Candidatus Thiomargarita nelsonii
TGGAGATAAATTTCAGGATGTTGAATTGGAACTTTGGGCTATTAAGGGACAATAAAAGACTGATTGCGAATTCTTTAACGACAGGGATTATTTATTAGCAGGGATAAGTCAAAAGGAAATCGGGTATTAGACTTGTCCCTAAATTTCTGGCATTTAGGAGTCCAAAATTTATTTTGGACGAGTACACATGTTAGGCTCGTCCAAAATAAATTTTGGACTCCTAAATAAGGGACAAGTCTATTGAGCTTCAATCGCATATCGATCTTGATTTATCCCGGCTAATAATTAATCCCTGTCGTTTAACGCCTTAAATTGAGTCAAAAATGGATACAGTCGAAGTTGAAAAAATTTTTTCAAATATAGTAAAGCCGTTTGATCCTAAAACAATTGATATCCAGACCAAACATATGATACTGGAGGTCATTTTTCGCCGGCTCAGAAAGAACGAAATAGATTTGCTGGCAGATTTTCAGCGAAGCCCCGACTTATGGGATGAAACCCAGCAAAGTAGATTGATTGAATCTATTCTTATCCGCCTTCCTTTGCCAGCTTTTTATTTTGACGGCAGCGATGATAGTAAATGGCAGGTAGTTGATGGTTTACAGCGGCTCAGCACCTTTAAAAATTTTATTGTTGATAAAAAACTTCGACTAAAAAACTTGGAATATTTAGAACAATTTAATAACAAAAAATTTGACGAGTTACCCCGTGATTTGCAAAGGCGTATTGAAGAGCATGAAATTATTGCCTATATCATCAATCCGGGCACCCCAATTGATGTTAAATACAACATTTTTAAACGAATCAATACGGGTGGATTAGTGCTAGAACCCGCTGAAATACGACATGCCTTGAATCATGGAATAGCAGCCAATTTTATTAGAGAATTGTCGCAACTGAAGGAGTTTAAAGAGGCAACAAACAATTCTATTCCAACTCACAGAATGTTAGATCGAGATTTTGTAACAAGGTTTCTCGCATTTTACTTGCATCCAGCTAATGAATACCAGGGAAATTTGGAAGAATATCTCAATTCTGCTATGTCTGATCTTAAGCACCTTAATCCAGATCAATTAGCAGAAATTAAGCAAAATTTTACCGCTGCCATGGTGACGGCAATAAAAATCTTTAATAAAGAGGCGTTCAAAAAAATAAAAAGTGCAGATATAAATAAAGCACTTTTTGAAGTATGGTCTGTTTTGTTGGCAAAATTAACCAAGGAACAACAGCGGGCACTTATTAATAATGCTGTTCTCGTGAAAAAATATTTTGCAGACTTAAATCATGATAGAATATTTACCAACTCGATTAGCCAAAGAACTGGTGAAAAGAAAAATGTCATGATACG
>LUTY01000387.1 GCA_001640045.1 Candidatus Thiomargarita nelsonii
CTTAACATACTTGCTGGGCGTTCCGCGACGCTGACCATCGGCACCAAACAGCCGGCAATAATAAGGTAGGACAATATAAAAGTACGCCTCATGATTTATTCCTCCTTAGCTTTAGCAACCGTTTTCTCAAGTTTATGTCTCTCTCTGAGAGTCTTAGCCATTTCTTTAATTTCAGCCAAGTCTCTGACCATTTGGCTCCACCCGTACCACAGCGCGTAATCCGGATTCGCGTGAAAAGTGCCCTGGAAAGTTCGCATACGGTGCTTCAAGTGCATAACGAACAATCTATGCTCAATCGGAGTGGGCGCATCGTGGAAAGTCAACAAGTCAGGGAAAGCAGACGCATAAGTTTCAGGCTTTTCAAGTACCCCCTCCTGATAGAGAGCGGCTATAATCCGAATGGCTTCCGCCAGCAAATGATCGGCTCTTTTGATCATATCGTCGCCTTTTGCTAACTCACCTTTGGCAAATTTTTCGGAATGACAATCGCTACAAGTATCTAACATTTTTTCCCGTTCTTTGTCAAAGGCTTCCTGAGTAAGACGGGCTACGTCGGCAGCCTTGATCGCTTCTAGGCGGGCAGTCGGTTTGCCATTCATATCCAGAACGCCTAAGGCTTGGAGGATAGTCACTTGATCGTTACGCCATTCTTCGTCTTCCGACAAAGGCAAACGCACCGCGAGAAATCCCCAAGCTGTCCGTACTTCATGGTTACCTTCCTGCATGTGACAAGTTTGGCAAGTGGGACCAGAAGCCGTTTCAGGTAGTACGCCGCTTTGCTTCAATAGAGCACGCACACCATGTTTGGAACTGGAATACATTTCCCACTGGGGATGATCAAAGCCCATATGGCAGGTTTGACAGGCTTGAGGCTGCAAGGCTTCTTTTTTAGAAAAAGCGTGGCGGGTGTGACAGGAATCACAAGCGGCATGACCATAACCTGAGCCGTCTGCTTTCAGCTTTGTCACTTCTTCCAACGATTTTTCGCCTATTTTGTGACAACCACCGCAACCTTTGCCACCTTCAGTTAAAGCCATGGGCAGCATGTGAGTGGTGGGCATAGCGTTCATAACCGTCCAACTGAGTGCGTGTTTACCACGCCTGAACTGATTCACTTGCTTTTCATGGCACTCGGCGCAGTTGGAGGGTTGTGGCAGTTTTGCTTTATCGCTGTCTTTCGATGAGGTGTGTTCAATACCGTGGCAATGGGCACAGGTAATACCTTCGCGGCTGTGTTCGCTTAATTCCCAGTCTGCAACCACATTGGGGGTAGCCCGTTTGTGACAATCTAGACATTTGATATTTTCTATATTTTCTGCACTCCATCCGACAGGTGCCAGCGCAATG
>LUTY01000388.1 GCA_001640045.1 Candidatus Thiomargarita nelsonii
GGTGTCACTTTTTATGAATTACTCACTCATCGTCTCCCTTTTCAAAGCGATGATGCTCTGAGGTTTTGAAAACCTCAGAGGTCTAAAATTCTACTCAATCAAACAAATAAGCAGGCTCCCTCTCTTGTTTTAAAATCATCACCCGAAGTGAAATCTCAGTGATAATGTACAACACAACCAGCATAGCAGTCCCTACCCATAAATAGTCCGTCATTGAAAGTGGCAATAAATCTAATTGACCGACTATGATATGATCAATATAGGGTTTCATTGTAGCGACATTCTCCAACATCCCAGCAAGCAGCCACTGCATTCCCTCGTCAACGAGCATCGCACCAACCATAGCAACCGCAAAGCTCAGGGTGATTTGCATGACGACTATACCGCGCACTTGCCAACGAGATACACCCTTAGACAGGAGTATGCCATAATTATGCTTGCGATGGTTGATAACTATCCCCACTTGTACCAGCAAGAGAATAATTAAGAAAATGATAAAAAATGGACTAGATGCCCATTGAAGTATGCCCATTATTTGATCTATGAATCTAAAGCGAACCAAGGCATCGTCATAAATAGAGGGAATATAAAACGCTTGTTTTCCTTGTTTTGTCCTAAAATTTTTGATTTTGTCGACTTGAGTAGAAAGGGCATAGCGATTTTCTACATAAGCAAAAGCTTTCTGATAGCTGCCCGTCATGGCAATCATGTCTATCTTTGCTTTTGTATCACTACATTCAACGCCCTCCATTGTCGAAATCGCTTGACAAGCTTGACAATTTCCTTGACACGAAATCGTGAGATAATCCTCAGTATCATATTGAAAACAATACTTTTGTGGTAATTCTTCCGTTATCTGAATAAAAGGTGGAGAGTGACGATCCTTGATAGAAAGACCGTTTTGTTTAGCACACTCAGCAACCCATGTTTTGGGAAGGGGCTTTTTTAGGGTCAGTCTAGTGTGTTTTCTCTCTGGATTCTGTAAGCAAGCACTTAATTTGCTCATTAATTCATCAGATAATCCCTTTTGACTTGGCCATATTATTAACTCTTTCACGCGATTGTTTTGATTGGCACAATCATTTGCTTGTTCCGGGTAATAGGTGACAGCGTTTTGGCGTTTAGCCATTTTTAAGGTATTCAGTGTACTGAGTGGAAATAAAAATGCTAAATTCTGCATGGTGGGTATATGTGGTTGCCAATGGATACGAAAGGGATGCAATTCCTTATTTCTGCCCACTTTTACGTCTAACCACAGAATTCCGTTCGCCAAACACTCTAAATTATCGGATTGGGGAGAGCGCAATAATGTTCCGGTGATTGCCCAGCATAATGGTGCCGATTCGG
>LUTY01000389.1 GCA_001640045.1 Candidatus Thiomargarita nelsonii
CTTTTGAACGACAGCTTGATGCGTGGTTTGCCTCCTTAGCGGGTCAGCAAGACGATTTTTCTGGGGCTGTTGAATTGGCGCGGGTGGGCACCAATTTGCGCGACGATTATCCTAACCGATTACAACGCGCCTCGTTACGTGACGCATTTGTGACAAGGCTTGGCAAAGTCATTTTCGGCTCAACGATGACGGCAGTGGTTATCATCGGCTCACCCGGCTGTGGGCGCACCAGTTTGCTGCATGAAACTTTTTATCGTTATCTCCAGGATGTGGAGAATAAAGCCCGTTCCGCAACGATTTGGCATATCGATCCCAACCGGGTGATTGCTGGTATGAGCATTGTTGGGCAATGGCAGCGACGCTTTGAATCCATTTTAGAATATGTTATCGAATGTCATCAGAAAAAGACTCGTGCCCACCTGTTTGTCGATAATTTAGTGGCCTTATTTCGTATTGGTAAAAGTGCCCAAAATTCGCTCACGCTCAGTGATGTGCTCAAACCTTATTTAGAAAAACGGGCGTTGACTTTGATTGCTGAAGCCAGTCCCGAAGAGTGGAACGTCGTGATGGAAACTGATCGTCGTTTTGCCGATTTATGTCAAGTTTTTCGTCTTCATGAGCCGAATGTGGAAGATACCGCCCGTATTGCGCTTAAGGAGCGGGCTCGTTTGGAGCAGTTGCATGAATGCGAAATTGATAATGATGCAATGGAGCGTGTCTTTGCTTTGACACATTCTCTGCTACGGGGCAGTGCGATGCCCGGCAATGTTGTGGGTTTTCTTGAGCGGCTTGCTGCTAAACATCGTCATGGCAAGATTGGTGTCGTACAAGTTGAAGCGGCGATTAGCGAAATCAGTCGTATGAGTAGCGATTTACTTGATCGTCAAAAAACCTTACGCAAAGAGGAAGTTCAACAAGCCCTTTGTGCCCAACTGATTGGTCAAGCCTCGGCTGTTGAGTGTTTAGTCGATGTGGTACAAACTGTCAAGGCGGGATTACAAGATCCTAAAAAACCTATGGCAACATTACTTTTCATTGGTCCCACCGGCGTTGGCAAAACACAAGCAGCTAAAGTTTTGACCCATTATTTATTTAATGATGAATCGCAATTGATCCGCTTGGATATGAACGAATTTGTCACTGAGGCGGATGTTGGGCGCTTGATTGGAAGTTGGGGACGACCAGATGGTTTGTTGACGACGCAAGTACGTCATCAGCCTTTTTCTATTTTGTTATTGGATGAAATCGAAAAAGCGCATCCGGCGATACATGATTTATTGTTGCAAGTATTGGGAGAAGGGCGACTCACCGATGCTTTGGGACGTACCACCGATTTTACGAATACT
>LUTY01000390.1 GCA_001640045.1 Candidatus Thiomargarita nelsonii
GTTTAGCAAGAGATTTTACCGCCAGAATGGGATTAACCGTACTGATAATATTAGCCGCCAAATGGGTAAGGTAATATAGGCAAGACCCGCTATACCAGCAATGATAAGGGGTGGATAGGCTAAAGTCCCTATCGTTGCCAAGCCCAATGAAATTGAAGAGATGACAAAGTCTCGATCAGTGGTTTTCCTAAGAATATCGTCATAGTTATCGCTTTCCTTTACAACAGATAAATTATTCTCTTCTTTTTGAGGAGTTACCGTTAACTCGGAGGAAGGTATTACTTTTTTGGGGATATCCTTTTTTTTAGTTGATAAAGAGGGGGAGCCTTTTGCTTCTTTTAAGCTTTGATACAGTTTAATTCCCGTGTATGCTAAGGCAGCACCGGCAAATAAAACGTTTAGCATTTGAGTTTACCTATAAATTTCCTCCAACAGATCATGATGCGTATTTAATATTTGAATAATTTGCCCGACACATTTTTTGGGCAAGAAATTTTCAAGTGCCTTCAAGGTTAGCATGTATTCTTCGACCGGTAGCGCGTAGTAAAGTTTTTGAATCCCAAAATGACTCACCATATCCGCTTGCCAGCCGATCATTTTTAATTGGTACAACCCAAAAGGATTGCTAGATATCATAATTGGTTCTATATGATGTCCTTTGTGCAGCCGCTTCAAAATATCTGCTTTGTCTTTTGGATTACCTAATGAACGCTCAGCACCTGGGTTGCCTTTTCCTTTAGGCTTAAATTTAAACACACAGTCATACTTACCCCAAAAACCAAGTCCACTCATAGCCACATTAAATTCGTTTTTAATTTCCTGTCCATGAGTATTCCAAAATCCTTCTAGCTGACAGGAATCAGAAACACTTTCTGCCATCTTCACTTGAACGCCATGGTACCTATTCCAGTGAGCTATGCCATCCTCAATCAGAAATGCACCATATTTGACCGCATGAGGTTTTTCCTTCACGTTTGGTTTCCTCTAAGTAATCGCTTTGCGGTGTTAAAAATTACTGATTTTTATAGCTGACATGATTGGTACGGCGCAACGTCCTTGCATTAGTGGGATATTCTCCATTAGCCAGTCCGGTTCTGAAGCAAAAAATGGGTAACTCCGGTTCAGGAAAACCAAATAGACGTTGCAATGTTTCATAAGCATTATCCACAAGATGGGTCAGATGAGTCGGCAAATTGAAAGTACCGAGGCGTTGCGGGTAAATGATACTGGAAAGATTGGTCATCGGTTGAAAACCGTAACCCCGCAAATTTAATAACAGCCATATTCTTAAAGCCAGACGACCATGATTTTTAAAATCAAAAAAGGCATGATTTTTAATGCATTA
>LUTY01000398.1 GCA_001640045.1 Candidatus Thiomargarita nelsonii
CTTGGACTCCTTTTATGGTTTTTAACGCTTGTTCAAAGTTACTGTTTTGCTTTTAGATACTCAATGATTTGTATCCGAAAGTAATTCACTAGGGCGACATAAGTCAAAATATTAGGATATTCACTGGCATGGGCGGATAACCATTCAGTAAAAACATTATTGTTGAAAATGTTACCATGTTCAAGTTCCTTAATGGCACTGTCACTTTGTTTGACACTACCATATTGACTGATAGCATTGGCATATCCTTCTACCAATTCAAAAAACATTTCGATTTCAAAAAACGCTGAAAAAACCTTTCCTTCCACTTCATATTCAGCCTCATAAAGGCGTTGTCGCTCGTCTTTAATCTGTTGATAAAAACAAACCAACTGCTGTAAGTTGCTTGTAATAATATTTCTGAGTTGTTCATAATCTTCAAGCTCACTCGGCTTTTCGTCTCTATAAAGAAACCTGATTTGCTGAGCATAAGTTGCCTTAGCATCTAGTCGCTGCGGTTCTATTCTCATATTGTTCACCCGTTATTTATAAGAGGGACTATAGGAAACTATTTTCCCATCACGTTCAATCAGATATTCACCACTTTTTCTTTTATAAATCGTAGAGCCATCAATTCGAGTGACCTTATGGGCCCCTTTTTTATTGAAATTGTAGGCTTTTCTTAGGTATTTTAATGTATTACCCTCACCATGCTTTTTGACATGATAACGAATACTGTCACTGTTCGTCTTGTGATTGCCTTTATCCCATCTTTTCATTAACTTTTTGGCTTCACTGAGCGAACAATTTTCTTTGTCCATACATTTTCCTTCCTAATATTCGAAGTTCTCGTTTTTATACCATACTTTAACTGATAACTGAAAAAAACTTGTGATAAAAAAACCAAACAATATAGCATCTCTGAGGAAATTTCGCACAATTATTTTGCTCAGATTATTATGCCATTTATACCAGATTCGTTGCCAAGCGAGTTGCTGAGCAAAAGGCTGAACTTTTATAGAAATCCTATTTATTTAAGAAATAGGATTTCTTTGAAAGTTCCCGAGTACCTCGTATTTGCTTTGCACCAAGCCGTTTTCAAACTGCCGTGTCTCAAGATGATGCAATCTGACATCGTGAGGAAGCGGCCCGAAAAGCGGAATCCCAGTGCCTATAAGGATCGGAACCTTCGTAATGATTAATCTGTGAATCAAGCCTTCACTAAGGAATCCTTGAATCGTCTTTCCACCGTCAATGTATAGATGCCTAAATCCACGCTCTGTAAGACGCCGGACCACTTCTCGTGGCGGTGCGGACATGGATTCGACCGTTCTCGGGATGTCGTCAGGAATATCCACCGGCCGACTGCTGAGAATAATCACAGGCTTTTCACCATAAGGCCATGAACCGAAGGACAATACCAACTCATAGGTGTTCCGCCCCATGACAATCGCATCTACAGAATCTATGAATTCCTGATATCCGTAGTCCTCTGCATCTCCCCCACCAGGAAGCCAGTCGATGCCGCCATTCTCTCGTGCGATGAAGCCATCAACGCTTGTTGCTATATACACAGTAGTTTTCATGCATTCCTCAGTGTTGTGGTACATATTTAAACTCCTTTATGAATTGTGATACATAACGCCTGGATTCAGCAGATTGGAAAGCGGTTTTCGGGTCGTCTGGAACCCTTTGTTAGGCGAAACCTCTACCATCAAAGAACAACAATATATCATGGATTTGTTGATTCTTTATCTTAAACATTTTGGAGTCCAAGATTTATCTTGGACATCCAAGATAAATCTTGGACTCCTTTTATACGTAGCCTAAACTTTAGTATAATAAATTTGTCCCTTTTTAAAAAAAATTCATGATTCGGTACTTATGAGAATTAATTATGATAACTGAATTAAGCCTATTTTTCTTACTATTTTTATCCCTAGAAACGGGGATAGAATTCTGGTTAGCCGCACGGCAGAAGGCGGCTATACGTACACATCAACATACCGTACCAACAACCTTTATTGGCACTATTTCGCAAAGAGATCATCAAATTACCGCCGCTTACGCATTAACAAAAACGGATTTTCGGCAAAAGAGGCTTATTATTGGGGCTCTCATATTACTACTATGGACAATCGGTGGACTACTCAATATTATTGACCAAGCCTGGCGCAGCCTCGAATGGTCAGAATTCTGGACAGGCATTGCCGTGCTTGTCAGTTTTGGATTATTATCCACATTGATGGATTTACCTCTTAAAATTTATGACACTTTTCGCATTGAGGCACAATTTGGATTTAATCGCATCCCGCTGCGCTTATTTATCAGCGATTTTTTAAAATGGCTGCTAGTTGGCTTAATCATCGGCATTCCCTTTGTCGCGCTCGCATTATGGTTGATAGAATACACAAAGGAGTTTTGGTGGTTGTACGTGTGGGTAGTGTGGATGGGCATTAATTTATTAATGAGGTGGGCTTATCCTGTTTTTATTGCCCCCTTATTTAATCAATTTCAGCCATTAAAAAATGAGGAATTAAAAAAAGGGATTGAAGCTTTATTGCAGCGCAATGGTTTTAGCAGCCAAGGCATTTTTGTGATGGATGGAACGTACTGGAAGTGCTAATGCCTATCTGACTGGGTTTGGCAATAATAAGCGAATTGTGTTTTTTGACACTTTATTGGACAAGCTTAATACTGATGAAGTTATTGCGGTATTGGCGCATGAAATAGGTCATTTTAAACACAAACATATCCAAAAACGTATTGTCTTGTTGGCGACGATGACTTTAGGTGGGCTGGCTTTGTTGGGTTGGCTGATGCAACAAGATTGGTTTTACAATGGATTAGGGATCAACACTCCATCTACTTATATCGCGTTGCTGTTATTTGCATTAGTTTTGCCAGTATTTACCTTTTTTGTGCAGCCGATCATAGCGTGGATTTCCCGCAAATATGAGTTTGAAGCTGATGATTTTGCGGCAGAACAATCCAACCCTTTGATGCTAATACAGGCTTTGGTCAAACTCTACCGGGAAAGTGCCAGTTCATTGACACAAGATCCTTTATATTCTGCGTGTTATGAGACGCATCCGCAGGCACCCGTGCGGGTTGCGTATTTATCAAGAAAACTGAGTACATCATAGACATCGCCTACCAAGTCGCTAAAGCGACTACTACAAGCCGGTTCGTAGTAGTCGCTTTAGCGACTACAAGCTAGTCCCATTACCCATAAATCTGAGAGCACCATACCTTGTTTGCCTTTTTCCAATAATTCTGCTGTTACTGTGACGCGGTTTATCGTTAAAACCAAGGGATTATGAGTGGTCAAAAAAGCTATTGGTTGATGGGGATTAGCAAAGATTGCTTGACAGAATAATTCAGCCGTTGCGCGTGCCAAACGTGGGTTTAAGGCTTGGTCAAAATTTTCGACCGCAAAAAGGCGCGGGGCACTAGGTCGTTCCCCATAATGTAGGCTGTCAATCCAAAAAAGGGGGATGCCTATTCATTGCAATCCACAATCGTCGAGATTCTACCACATATTCATTATTCATCCGTAAAGCAACCACGGTTGCACGACCGGTCGGTGTCAAACCAATAATCTGAGTACCACCATTTGCCCAAGCAAAATGCTCTTTCCAGATTTGACAACGTGGATTAAATAACGAAACTAAGGAACCCGTTGCTGGATCAACTTCTCCAGTTTTTGCCCCTTTGAATTCATTACAACGATAGCAAGCTGCGGCGAGATTTTCCCGTTCATTACCACCTCCTCTGGCTTGAGGAATAATATGATCGATAACTAACGGCATTCCAATTATCCGCCGACAAGTATGACAATATTCACAG
>LUTY01000391.1 GCA_001640045.1 Candidatus Thiomargarita nelsonii
CAACTACCGTCCGAGGCTCATGTTTTTGAATAATTTTGGAAAATTCTTCTACTTTCAACAAACCTTCGGGCAACAAAGAGGCTTTATCAAACTCAAATAACACCGTTTCTAGCACCAATTGCAGACTAGACACAGTCTGTGGTGGCGGCTCAGGCTCAGGGAGTAAAGGGACAGCGACGATAGGCAGCATTGGGGGTTCTTTTACGACTGCACATGCCACACTCAGTCCCGTCATCACCATGAGCATTGCCAAAGTTTTTGTTAATTCAGGAAAATTAATTTTTTTCATGTATCTCACACCTCTACATTTACCGTATGGACTTATTGTGCCTATTTATCCACATCTGCCGCGCCATTCCCTGCGCCTCATCAATACTCGCCGCTTTCCCCATCAATTTCAAAGCAATCGCCGCTGTACCTACCACCGCACCCTCGCCAAATTCATCCTCAATCTCACCACGCCACAAAGCTGACAAACGTTGCAGCTCCAACTTTTCCTCTTTAACATGCCGTTTTTTGAACAAAGGTGGCCAGATTTCATCAGACAATTCGCCATTATGCACACTTTGTACCAAACAATCCATATCAGGATTACGCTCAATCTCCCCCCCCTCACCTTTTATCACCGCCAAATGGGGTTGATTAAGTAATAATGCCGCCTCTTGATGAACAGGACGATAACCCGGGTGGAAAATACCCTGGAGCACATAAGGCGCATCAAAGGGATTAAGCATACGAGCTAAGGTATGGACAGGAGAACGCAAGCCCATGAGGGGGCGGAGTTCAATGATTTCATGTAAATTGGGACAAAGGTATTGCAGTGGCAAATAACTAAAATTTTTTTCTTTAATCTGTTCCGCCGCCTCTTCAAATGACTCGGCATATTTAATGCCTAAATACGATAATACATCTTGAGTATAAATGCGCCCGTTAGTATGTCCCCTCGTACCGTGCATAAATACCCTAATGCCATTTTCTGCCAACAACAAACTAGACAAAATAAACCAAGGCAAATGACGGCGCTTACCCGCATAAGAAGACCAATCTAAATCAACCTTACCCGTTGGTAACTTGAAAGAATCACGCACCGCCTGAATAAATCCAGCTAATTCTTCACGGGTTTCCTCTTTGACGCGCATCAACATCATAAAAGCCCCTAACTGAACAGGCTCAACTTCATCAGCCATAATCATACGCATGGCTGAATAGGCTTCTTCTTGCGTCAAAGGGCGAGAACCATTTTTACCTTTGCCTAAAATACGGACATATTGAGCAAAAGGATGTTCTTCATAGAATGTCGTCGTCAACATATTAATGACCTCAATAGGGGGGAAATTGTCAAAG
>LUTY01000392.1 GCA_001640045.1 Candidatus Thiomargarita nelsonii
AAGGGGATGTCATACTCACTCAATGGGGTAATGAGGTACCAGTATTTTCCAACAACGCAAAACTAATCTGTTTAAACCCCTTTGCCAAATCAGATATTCAACCTCTTCAAGTCTACGCCGGTATAGGCAACTCACTTGAAGACGTCATAGCACAAAATAGATTTATCAAATTCTTCGATGGTTTTCCCGAACTACCAAAACCGGAAAAAACTTGGACAGTCATGGTTTACATGGTTGGCGCTGACTTAGAAGCAGGAGGACATCATTGGGCAAGTAAAGACATCCTAGAAATGCTACAAGGCAACAGTACCAGCCATCTCGTCCTCACAACCGGCGGCTCAACTCGCAACGGCTGGAAAACCGTCAAACGCTCTCTCATAGAAAACGGGCAACAATACGTGATAGAAGACTTAGGAGAGAAAAACATGGCGGATCCACAAACCCTAAGCGATTTTGTTACTTGGTCAAAAGCCAACTTTCCCGCCCAACACTATGCCCTGATTCTGTGGAATCATGGCGGGGGCACACAAGGCATAGGCTTCGATACTTCGCCAGCAGGCAATGGCAAAATGATGAGTCTCAACCAACTGCATCAAGCCTATCAAACTATCCGTCAACAAATAGAAAAACCACTAGATATTGTCGTTTACGATGCCTCTTTGATGGCTACCATTGAAGTCGCTGAAATCACCGCCACACTTGCCAATGCGATGGCGGCTTCTGCGGAACTGGAGCCGGGGCACGGTATTGACTACGCCCACTTGTTAAACAACATCGGTGCATCTCCACCCGATAATGGGCTGGCTTTCGGGAGCGTGGTCAAAACAGCTTACATTCAACATACAAAAAATGAAGGCACTTTTGATACTTCACAAATCACCTACAGCGTGTTTGATCTGACCCAATTACCGTCCTTTAGCGAAAAATTAAAAATATTTTCATTTGAATTCAGATACTTGCTTGAAAAACAATCCTTTTTAAATTATCAAACACTCAGTCGCGGTATGATTCGTACCCCCAGCTATCCCCTGATAGAAAATGCTTTGTTGCGTACCGACAACCAGGCTACTCGCCTCGATTTCTATAATCTCCTACAAACCGTGGTACCATACTCGACTGAATTTAGCCAAAATGCCACTGATTTGGTCAATCATCTTGATCAAATTATTGTTGATTATGAAACCAATAACAAACTTCAGCCCCAAGCAGGGCGCCTGAGTATTGATATCAACCATACTGATCATTTGTCGGTGCTACCAGATGCTTATACCCTGCTCAATGAAGCTTTCATTTATTATGACGAGCGCAAACAACTTGATGGATTTACCCCAACGGGCTCTATA
>LUTY01000393.1 GCA_001640045.1 Candidatus Thiomargarita nelsonii
TTTAAAACCGTTCTCATTTAAATGCAACACTTTTATAAATACCCGAAAGTCATGTAGTAATACCAGCCGCCATGGCAGGTGTTCTTGGTTGCCAACGTCGATGAGAACCTGTTCCAAGTGTTGGCTCTGGGTTAAGAAGTTCTTGGCGCAAACTTTGATGTGGAAGCACTAAATGATAGTAAGCCATAGAAAGCCATAATTGCTTTTCGAACCAAGACAACTTTTTAGAAAAACCATTAGAACGTCTTGTGAGACGCCGATTATTCTGGCGTTGTGTCAGATTCTCACGCTCTATAAAACTTGTATTAACAGTGTAACTGACGGGGGATTCTGCTAACTTTTCGTTCAGTTGAGCCGATTCACCAAAGATAATTTTGTTCTTGACCTTAACAAGTCGTCCATTGCTATTGCGTATTTTAACAACTTGTGCATACACGAGTTCTGGAAGCGGAACACGACGTGATTTGGGATAACGTCCACGATTCCCTTTTCGTGGTGGTTGATACCATTGCCCATAGGTATGCAACAAAGCGGTTCGGTATTCAGAAAACTGATCACTGGTAAAAAATGGAATATGTGCATCAGTGATATGAGCAACTCGATCAAGCAACAAATTGGCATTTTCCTGGGTACGCTTTCCAATAACGAAAGCTAAAACCACCCGCCAAACAGGTGCAAAAGCAAGCCATACCCAAGCATCACCATATGATTCATGGTAAAATTTAGCAGAAGGTAAATTACGTTCCTTGGTATGGATAAAACTCCACAACTCGTCGAGTTGACACTCTGTTACATGAAGATTTTGCCAAAGGTATAACATGACATGACGACAATGTCGTGCGGCCTGATGAAGCCAATCACAAACCGTATCTTTGTCAACTTGGATAATCCGAGCGGTGGCACGAATTGAATTGCCTTCAGCAAGTGCTCGTATTGCTATTTCAAATAAAGTCTTTTCCACTTCTAAACCGTAGTATGCTGTACCATATCTCAAAGAAACACTGCTTCCACAAGCTTTACAAAGAGCTTGTGGAAAACCATGAGTTGAACCATTTTTTACCAAACGTCCTTCATAAAAAGGAATTCCATAATAACAACAAGACCGATTCGGACAATAAAGAGTTTCCCAGTTCATTGATGACTTTTCTCGTGAACAAAAATGTGTTCAGTTGAGAATGCCACATATTTAATGATATGAGTTATTGATTAATTTCATCAAGGCCATTAAGGGACACTACCAAAAATTAAGTGTTTGATTTTGTTGAGGCGGAAAGGCTGTCCGGCACCGTGAGAGGGGCGGTTTCATTTAACACTATGGCAAATTGGGTTAAATGCCAATGTTG
>LUTY01000394.1 GCA_001640045.1 Candidatus Thiomargarita nelsonii
ATGAGCTTCTTGGTTTTTTCCTAACTTAGTAAGAACCATTCCTTTGCTAACCCAAGTAGCTGCCAATTTGGAATTAATCGTTAAAGCTCTATCAAAAGCAATCAGAGCTTCTTGGTATTTTCCTAGAAAACCAAGAGCCATTCCTTTGCCATGCCAAGCAGGAGCCAATTTGGGATTAATCGTTAAAGCTCTATCAAAAGCAATCAGAGCTTTTTGGTGTTTTTTTAAGCTGCCAAGAGCCATTCCTTTGCCAATCCAAGCAGGAGCCAATTTTGAATTAATCTTTAAAACTTCATCAAAAACAGTTAGGGCTTCTTGGTATTTTCCTGATCGGAAAAGAGTTGCTCCTTTGGCAAACAAGGCCAAAGTATCATTGCCACTGGCGTATGTCACGGGAATACTCATAACAACCAATAAACAGAAACTCGAAATGAGTTTAATTGGCACGTTCATTGTTTTTCTCCTTACTTCAAATTATTGACGGTGAAAAGAGTTAAAAAACGACTTTCGTTAGCGGCTGGGTAAAAGCAATACCTGGCCATCTCTTCCAGCCCAAAGATGGCCAGGCTCTTGATCAACAAGATCAATCAAAAATCAATTTGTAGAGTCCTACGCATACCCCTAAGTTAAGCTGTTTGGGAGGGTGGATATTGTGGCAATCCACATTCTCAGCGTTTTTGTGGAGATGCTGACGCTTAATCCACCCTACAACACTGCCAATTTGATTAAATTTTGCCAATTTGATTAAATTTCAGAATGGCCAAGGGGATCAGAGCCAAACCGGTTATTTCCCTTCGTGCCTGGAAGAAAACCAACTTCAATCAAGGCCCATATCCATCCGATTATCGGAATCAGGTTAATCAGCACCCACCAACCTGATTTGTTTCGATCATGCCACCTTTTTACTTGAGTCGCTAAACCCGGCCATAGAAGGATCAAAGGAGCGATGATATTCAAAAAGATACCCTGGATACCCGCTCCCATCGCACCGTCAATTATTCCAGCAACTATGTAGACTGGAACGACCACCATCAAAACGAAATTAACCCAATAAAGCTGTCTGTTAATTCTTCCTTCAAAAGAGAAGTAGAATTGTGATGCTGTCATCTGATTTTTGGACATTGTTATCTCTCCTTTTATAAAAAAATATAGGACTTACACATTGATAAATTAATTTGTCAATTCAAATTATTATCTTCCTTTCTCCACTGTTCTATCTCTGCAATCGAGGCTAAGCCAATCGCGCAATGTCACTTTGGATCGTTGTTCTTGTCGAGGGGCCCACCTTGAAATATGTTCGCACCTAGAAGTCCTGAAATACCAAAGACTACGACAATAACACC
>LUTY01000395.1 GCA_001640045.1 Candidatus Thiomargarita nelsonii
AAACTGAAGGTCAAGATTCTGCTGTAAACCGTTCAAAAAAAGGTAAGGGCAAGAAAGGACGCCCAAAAGGCAGTTGTAACAAAAACCGTCAACAAGTGAAATTATCACCCTATTTACTCTTTGTTCAAACGGCCTTGAAGAGCCTCTTAAGGCTAGTTGGTACTGACCTCAGTTTAGTCTATTTAGTTTTTGATGGAGCCTTTGGTAACAACGATGCATTACAAATGGTAAGACAATGTGAGTTGCACCTCATTTCAAAAATGCGCTTTGATTCGGCTCGGAACGATCCTTTTGCAGGCGAGTATTGTGGGCGAGGTCGTCGTCGAAAATATGGAGAAAAACTGAACTATAAGCAACTGCCCAAAGAATCTCTAAAAAGTACCAATATTGAAGGGAATATTCAAACTCGCATTTATCAACTTCGGGGTTTGGCATAAGCTTTTTTCTAACCTTCTAAACGTTGTTATCATCCATAAGACTAACCAGAAAACGGGTAAAATGGCCCATGTGATCTTGTTCAGTAGCAATGTTGAACTGGCTTACGATAAATTGATCAAATACTACCAACTCCGTTTCCAAATCGAGTTTAACTTTCGTGATGCTAAACAGTATTGGGGATTAGAAGACTTTATGAATGTCAGTAAGAAGGCGGTTTATAATGCTGCCAATCTCGCTATGTTTATGGTCAATCTGTCTTCGGCACTGTTACAACAAAATTCAAGTGGTTTGTTTGGTTCAAGTGTTAATGATCTCAAAGCTTGGTTTAGAGCTAGGAAATACGTGCTTAACACTTTAAAATGTACTTCGCAAAATGCTGACCCGATTTTTATTGAACGTACTATTCATCAAGTGTCTTCCTTGGGGCGAGTTAACCCTTCTGTTTGCCAAACTTAATGACTATGGAAGGCTTCTTTTGACATAAATTTTATCTGGTCTTTTGGCGAGGGTATTGTTTTAAGGGAGCTTTTTCATTCTGCTGTAACGCAATAAAGGATGGAAATGCGGCTAATTCAGTCGGTTTAACGCATAACAAACCCTCATGGGTTTTGACTAACTTGCCGTAAACTACAAGCTGATCCCCATGGTAACACCAACTTTCCAATACTTGGTATTTTTTATATTTTCTCTTAGCCGCTTGTTGGCAAATGGCAGGACAGCGTCTTGATTCAACTTTTTTACTCTGTAATAGAGTATTTCCTTTGTCAAAAAACGCTGGTATATCAACATAGATAATCTCTTTGCCCTCAGAAACTTCTAATCGCGTCAAGGGCGAAACCGCCTTAAAAATCACCTTTTTATGTTGTTCCATGCCTTTGCCGGGTTTTTTTTCTTTAGTTTTCCA
>LUTY01000396.1 GCA_001640045.1 Candidatus Thiomargarita nelsonii
TGCCTCAGTAATTGTCGCCGAAGGCAGAATAGATGTAGAGGGCTGGTTAGGCACTGAATATTTATTATACATGCTTAAAGCTCGTCCTGAACTGGGAAAACCTTTATATAAAGGACTTAATCAGGATGCTTGGTACTGGATAGAAGATAGTTATCGAAATCGAGCGCACTGTTTAGAAAAAAGCCTGTTGCTGGAGTTGATTACTTTGGTGAGTGATTATGAGTTCGATTAATCCTTTAGTCCCGATTTGGGCGGCTTATCAAGCCACTGAGGATGCATTGAAAATGTCGCGGCGGGTGGTTCACTTTGCGGATCGTACAACTGAGACATTGAATGCTCTCTCAGGTGATGAAGCTGAGACAGAAAAGGCGGTGGCTTTCGCTCAATATAAAGCTGGTAAGAATTTTTTGAATCGCATAAAAATCATAAATAAAACCAATGCGTTAACTTCAGTCAAACAAAGTGCTGATGAAGTGAGGGATTTGTTTGTATTGTCTTTGTGGGCAACCTTTGAACGTTTTGTGAGAGATTTTTTGCAGGAAAAAGGCGAAAAAATACGCGAAATCTTGCCCACTGATTTAGGGGAATTTTATTATCGGCATGTTTATCAAGAAATAGACTACTGGAAACCCGAAGACATCTTGGATTTATTGAAGCATAGTTTGTTTAAAGGTGATGAACAACAGATTGGACGGGCAAAGGAGGTTTTAAAATACCGAGATTGGGTAGCGCATGGCAAAAATCCTAATAAAATGCCTTCATCTACCATCACACCAAAGCTGGCTTATGATAGATTGTATGATCTCACCGAAACTTTGATAGCGAAACGAAGTAACGGAACAGAGTGACGTTCACCAATAAATGAGCACTCCCTGCTGCGTTTTAAATGGTTTAGCTTCGCTGACTTCGTATCGGGAAATCGTTCCTCATTCCCGAAACATCAATCCAGCGACTTAATAATTTACGATTACTTAGAGAAAATCTATGAAAATACCAAAACTCATGACAAGCAAAAAACTTGATACTGAACTACAAAAAATCGTTGAGGCCCGTCATCATGAGCCCTTTTCAGTGCTTGGCAAACACACTGTTAGGGGGCAAACCGTCATACGTGTCTATATCCCTTATGCGGAACAAGTCACCATTGCAGAAGGCAACTTGTCCATGCAGCGAATAGAGGGTACTGATCTATTTGAATGGCAGGGCAAGCATAAAATCCCAGATCGCTATCGCCTCATTTGGCGCGATAAAGAGCATCGTGAACACATTACCCACGATCCTTACTGCTTTCCGCCCCAATTGTCTGTCGTTGGCAGGTACGCAACAATTGTGGACATTCA
>LUTY01000397.1 GCA_001640045.1 Candidatus Thiomargarita nelsonii
AAATGGCGGGAGAAGAAACGGTTGCCGCCCAAATTGGTCAGGTACTCAACAATACCCAAAACTATAAAGATAAGCTGGTTGCTCGCGGCAAGGACATTTCGGATAAATTTTTACCCATCGAATTGGGCATCAGTGCTGTCACTTGGCCACTGATGGGAACCGGGGCGGCTCTGACCGTACTCTGGTCAGCCTTGGGAGCCAACATGATCTCATTAGGACCGCTCACTGTCCTCTCGTATTTACAAATTCTCTCTCGCCACGGTATTCTAGTCAAAGATGGCCGGGTGCTGGAATCTCTACGCCAAGTTGACACCGTTGTTTTTGACAAAACGGGCACCCTGACTTTGGAACAACCCACGGTCGGCCGGATTCATAGCTTGGGTGCTTATGATGAAAACACTTTGCTAGGCTATGCGGCTGCCGCCGAATATCGTCAACCCCACCCGATAGCCAAAGCCATTGTGGATAAAGCTGCCAGCAAAAACTTAGAACGGCCCGATTTAGATGAAGCTAACTATGAAGTAGGTTACGGCATCAAAGTTTTGATTGACGGGCAACTGATTAGGGTTGGCAGTGGCCGCTTCATGACCCGCGAAGGCATTGAATTGCCCAAAGCCGCACAAGATATCCAAGCTCAAGCAGAGGAAGAAGGTTTCTCACTGATTTATGTTGGTATCAATCAACAATTAGGCGGTATTTTAGAAATGCACCCCAGCATCCGTCCCGAAGCCGTTGAAATCATTCAGCACTTGAAAAAACGCGGCATGAAGCTCTACATTATTTCCGGCGATCACGAACACCCAACCCGAAGGATGGCAGAAACCTTGGGCATCGACCACTATTTTGCAGAAGTTTTACCTAAAAACAAAGCAAAATTAGTTTCTGAACTGTGTGAACAAGGCCAATTTGTCTGCTTTATCGGCGATGGCATCAACGATGCGATTGCGCTCAAATCGGCCCAAGTGTCCATTTCCCTCAAAGGAGCTTCCACTGCGGCCACCGATACGGCCCAAGTCATCTTCATGGACGGCACTCTGAACCATCTTGAACAATTGTTCCAACTCGCTTCGGAGTTTGAAGAGACCATGCACACTAACTTCCTCAGCACGATTGTACCCGGTGTGATTTGCATCGGTGGGGTGTATTTTCTGCACTTTGGCATTGCAATGGGAATGGGGCTATACTATGTGGGTAGTGCGGTGGGATTGTCTAATACTTTGTGGCCACTGGTGAAGCATCAGGAGGATAAGCCGAAACGGTTGCATCGTGCGAATTAATTCGTTCCTATAGTATTCCAGATAAATATTTTGGCCAAAAACCTCAGAGGTTTGCCAAACATC
>LUTY01000501.1 GCA_001640045.1 Candidatus Thiomargarita nelsonii
CGCCCCGTTGGCTCAAGTTGGAGAATGGATGAGACTTATATCAAGATCAAAGGTCAATGGAAGTACCTGTATCGTGCCGTTGATAAAGAAGGTAATACTATCGACTTTCTGTTAACGGCAAAGCGAGATAAGAAAGCCGCTCTTCGTTTTTTCAAGAAAGCCATTGGTGCAAATGGTTTACCTGAAAAGGTTAATATGGATAAAAGTGGTGCCAACAAAGCTGGATTAGAAGCCTATAATGAAGCCAATGATGTTGAGATTGAGATTCGACAAAACAAGTACTTAAACAACCGCTCTCGTGTACTAGTACAGAATCAGAATACGAAGTCAGCGGAGCTGATTTTCTGTTTTTTTTACTGGCACGATTAAATGTAGGGTGGATTAAGCGAAGCGTATCCACCCTACAAGAAACTTTTCGGTACAAAATAAGTCGCTAAAGCGACTACTACGAGCCAGTTTCTTTTTATTTCCGAGTTAAAAAATTCCACATCGCATAAATATTGGAGAACATATGAACAGATTCGACACCAGTCCTTTCTCTCTTTTCAAGCGACTGAGAAAGGTATTCTTACTCTTTACCCTGACACTTCAAGGGACAGTCCTACTGAGTTGTTCTCAAATGTATGAAGAATACCAAACAACTCAGCTTCAACTCATGACTCGTCAGCCTCAAAAGACTAAACTGCCCTTAGTAGTTCAAAAGGGATTAGTTGTCAAATACAACCAAAATGGCCTTGCGTCCCTGACATACAACAACCATGAATATTATGGGGGAGAAGCCACCTTTAACCATGCTATTTATGCTGATTATCAGGCAACAGACGGCTCAACTTTTAGAATAGGTGGACCCTATCCTCAAAAGAAAGTCGGTTATGGCAATGACATTACCCGTACTTATGAAAACGGCATATCCATTCGCACCCAATACGCCGTAGAAAAAGAGGATGAATTACAACTCACTTTGACCTTCAGCAACCCCAACGACAAGCCTATTGTAAACCTTTTAATCCAACAATTTAAACTCCTTTTCCCTAAACGTCCAAGCGGCGGCACAACACCTTGGAATTGGCAAAGAGGCTATAATATCAGAGGCGGCGTGAATGACCAAGAAAAGCCTCCTATTATTGGAATTGAGACGGAAAAGGCAGTCATAGTGCTCACTAAGCAAATATCACAGCCGGAAATCCTTCAAATCAATCCACAACTCAAGCAACTTAAAAGCGGATTAACAGAAGCAATACTCATGCTTGGAATCCATAAAGAAGCACCCCTATTGCCAGGAGAAACCCGCAAAATGAACTATCGGATTCAGTTTGCGCCCCCTGGTAGTGACTATCTTGAAGTGGGCTCAAAAATCTACAAGGACTGGCAAATCAAACACCCCAAAACATTTAAATGGCCAGATCGCCGCCCTATTGGCACAGAATTTCTCTGTCGCTCAGGACAACTTTATAGCTGGCCACATAATCCGCGTGGATGGTTCCATGATCCTGATTTATATATCATTAATGACGCTGGGCAAGTCACCAAAGCCGGACAAGCAGAGTTTAAAAAGCGTCTTTTTGAACGCGCTGTTCGAGTTATTGCTAACCTACAGGAACTGAATGCACAAGCTCTCATCATTTGGGATATCGAAGGACAAGAAGCCCCTCATCCTATCAGCTATGTAGGCGATCCCCGAATTCTTGGGCAAATTGCACCTGAAATGGATGCCATTGCCGACGAATACATCCAAAAATTCAAAAAGGCTGGATTTAAAATTGGACTCACGCTTGGTGCGCCAAGCTATATCGTGGACAAGAAGAAATTCTACTGGAATGGGAACAGGAAAGTGAAATCAGATAAAGAAACGGTTGCCGAGTTGGCTGATAAAATCGCATACGCCAAAAAACGATGGGGCGTCAAACTTTTTTATATTGATGCTTGGGCACTCAATGCAAACGTCTCTGCTGTTGATATACAGGCACTTCATGAAATTCACCCAGATGTCCTGCTCATCCCTGAATGGGAAGATTACCAATGGTGGGCATACAGTGCAGGCTATCGCACCCGAAATCTATCAGAAAGCGGTACGCCACCTGATGTACGTGCGGCCTTTCCAGACGCTTTTTCTGTCAACCAGTTTCATGGTACTTATGAAGAACAATCAATATTTTACGATTGGATTTTGGAGGAAGTAGAACGCGGGGATATTATATTATTTCATTCATGGTATGAGAGTAGTCATAAACATGGAACCAAACATCTTTACGATGAAGTCAAATACCGCAAACAGCGTAATCCTAAGTATGTTGATGCTGATCTGAACACTTTGCTGAAATTGGCTGAAAGCACTAAGCCGGCGGAACGCTATCAAGCGGCTGAAGAACTCGGGAAAAAAAGTGGAGTGCGTGAAGCCGTCAATATGTGCCTTGATATGATTGAGGATAAAGACTGGGTTGTCGCCAAACGCGCTATTGATGCTTTGGGACAATTGGCGGCGCCTATCACCATTTCTTATTTAAAAGCAAAAGCCCTTGAATTCACTGAAAGAAACGATTTCCATTATTGGTATCAAAATCATGCTTATGTCGCTACTCAAGCCTTGGGTAAAATGGGAGCGATACCTGCTTTGCAGGAAATCATTAACACACCAGATATCCAAATATCCAGAATACAATATGCTGTTGAAGGACTTGGAAAAACGGGAAATAGAGCGGCTATCCCTATCCTCGTTAAACTGATGAACCAGCCCGCTGATAGCGATACCAGTGATATAAAAGTTTATGTTGCCAAGGCTTTAGAAAAGCTGCCATCAGATGAGTCTGCAATATCAGCATTAATCAATGCCCTGCAAATCAAACTCAAATTAGGTGAAAAATATTGTAAGGAAAGCTGTTTGCAGAACAAAGAAAATGCGATCAAAGTCGAAACTGCCAAAGCTTTAGCACAACAAGGTAAAGGCAATCCAAAGGCTATCAATGCTCTGATCGATGCCTATCAAGCCAATGAGCGAGCTAATAGACAAGAGCTTATTGCATATGCACTCTGGAAAATGACAGGAAAATTTAAGCTGAATGCCACAGCTTCTGAATGGAGACAATTGGTTTTTCAAGCACCCGATGTGCCATCCTTGACTTATTCTGAAGGCGGAAATAAAGAGATTACGTTCGCTTGGATAGCAACGGGTGATTATTACACGGTAAAATATGGAACCTCTTCCGGCAATTATACTAAGACAATTGACAATGTGACCAGCTTGCCTTATACCATAAAAGGACTCGCACCAGGCACCGTTTATTATGTTGTGGTGCAAGCTCACGATGAGAACGGCGACAGTCAGCCTTCGGAAGAAGAAGTGGTTATGACTTTGCTGCCAGGTGATAACACTCCACCTTTAGGTGCCGCTTTTTGGTATGATGCGGACGATTCTAGCAGCTTAACTATCCTCAAGGGTAAAGTCATTGAATGGCAGGATAAGAGCGGCAATCAAAATAATCTTAAACAAAGTGTAGAATCCCTCCAGCCTAAAATAGTTAAAAAGGCATTGAATGGACATGCTGTCATTCGTTTTGACCGTGATTGGTTGAGTACACCTGATCACCCGTCTCTGAATTTTTCAGAAGCGACCATGTATGCGGTGGTCAAAGCGACGGCTATCAAAGGATGGTCTGCTATTTTTCGTAAAGGGCTCAAAAGCAAGAATGCTTCAAAGAGCCCTATCACATAAGCCGCTAAAAAAGCAGTGGCTAAATTGACACCTAACCATAAAGCCCGCTCACGAGTGGTGGTCAATATGGGAGCAAACATATCTTCATCTTTATCCAATCCAGCACTACTCATCAGATTATGATCCGCTTCAGCACGAATCACATCAACCACATCATCAATTGTAATACGACCAACCAATATACCTTGTTCATCTACCACAGGCGCAGAAACTAAATCGCGCTGCTCAAATAAGCGTGCCACCTCATGATCTGATAACTGTGCTTCAATGGCTTGAATCTCAGAGGACATCACTTGTTCTACCGTTTTTTTCTGCGAATGAGTGACTAAATCTGTTATTGCCAATACGCCACGGTAACAGTTTTTACAATCTACCGCGAAGAGTACGTCCGTTTGCTCAGGCAAATTCTTAATACGGCGTAAATAGCGGAGAACCATTTTTAAAGTCATTTCGGTTCGCACGACCAAAAGATCGGTATTCATCAAACCGCCCGCCGTATTTTCCGGATAAAACAGAACTTGTCTGAGTCGCTGGTAATGTTGTATTTCCATTGCCTCTAAGACTTTTTCTATTCTCTCATCAGGCAAATCTTGCAACAAATCAACCGCATCATCCGTTTGCATACTCTCCGCTGCTGTTGCAATTTGGACGGGTGCCATATCTTGCATCAGCTCACTACGCACAGAATCGCTGAGGTAGGGGAGTATTTCTTTTTGTTCAACTTTTTCCCAAAGAGCCTGCCGTTGCTTTTGGGGTAGTGATTCTAAAATGTCTGCTATTTCTGAGGGATGTTGTTTTTTTATTTTTTTAATTTTCATAATTAATAGCTTCCAACAACTCAGCCCTCTCAGCTTGAGAAGTCATATCAAGCATTCTAACAGCCAATGGTGCTAAGCGGCTCATGTCAGTCTTATTAATAATCTGTTTCACTTCTAAATAAGATTCAGGATTGACACTAAATGTGCGTAAGCCTAGCCCAAGTAGTAAGCGTACATAACGCTTATCATTCGCCATTTCCCCACACATGCTGATAGGCTTACCCGCTTGTGTCGCAGCATCAAGGCTCATTTTAATAAGCCGTAATATCGCAGGATGCAAAGGATTATATAAATAATTAACGCTTTGATCGTTTCGATCAGCGGCTAAACTGTATTGAATCAAGTCATTTGTGCCAATGGATAAAAAATCAACATGAGGCGCTATTAAGTCGCTACAAATCGCCATAGCGGGAACTTCTACCATCACGCCAATGGGCATTGAGGGATCAAACTTGATCGATTGTTGGCGAAGTTCCTTTTTCAATTGTTCAATAATTTTATAGACTTGCATTATTTCGCTTTGATCAGATACCATGGGTATCATCATGCGTACTTCTCCCAAGGCAGAAGCTCGCAAGATAGCCCGCAATTGTGCTTTGAATAAATTTTGTTCTTTTAAACATAAACGAATGCCACGCAAGCTCAGTGCCGGATTAGTGATAAACGAATCCTTATGTTGGCGATTATCAACAATTTGCTTATCTGCACCCAGATCGAGGGTGCGTATTGTAACTGGGGCAGCCTCTTGGATGACTCGACGATAAGCCTCAAGATGTTCCTCTTCATCTGGGGGCTGATATCGATTCATAAATAGGAATTCTGTTCGGTATAAGCCAATTTCTTTTCCCCCCACCCGTTTGACGGCTTTTAGATCTTCTGGGAACTCGATGTTCGCTTGTAAACTAATTGATGTCCCATCACGGGTTAGGCTCGGTAATGCTTTGATTTTACTTAATGCGCTACGATAACGTTTTTCCTCACTTTGACGCCTCTGATAGTAACGCAAACTGCGCTCATCGGGCTCTGCGAGTATGATGCCCTCCGAACCGTCAACAATAACAGTATCATCGGCTTGAATATAAGAATGTACACGTTGCAGTCCGACAATGGCAGGAATGCCTAAGCTACGGGCTAAAATGGCCGTATGCGAAGTGCTCCCACCATATTCTGTGGCAAAAGCTAATATGCCATGATGTTGCATCAGCACAGTATCGGCGGGGCTGAGATCATCAGCTATTATAATGGCATTACTGAGATCAGCAGGTTCAAGTGAGGTATCTTGATCGCCACCTAAAATGCGCTGAATGCACAGACAAAAGGATACCCTCCTCCAAACCGAGGCCAAAATAAAAACGCAGTGTTAGCGACAGAGAAAACTAAGCTAAAGAACCCGACTTCTTAAAGCGGGTAAACCCAAGCAACTCCAACCAATGAGGATGAGCTTGCCCAGTCAACAACTCAGCCGGCGACTTTCCCACTCGCTCCGACTTCTCACTCCTCATAAACGACGTATGATTCAGAAAAAAGCGCAAAATATCAAGATAAGCTGGCCCAATATTCCGCCTCAAGAAAAAATAAGGACGTAAACGGCTATAAAAATTCTCAACCTTCGAGATAGCCCGGTGGAACCCATCAACCAGATTCCCAACCGCTTCCTGAAGAGGAAAAAAACGGTCACCAAGTTTTGAATGCAAACCAGTCGCCTTATACCAATAAGCGTTTTTCAAAGGATTTTGCTGTTGTAAACTCAACATTTTGCGTACAATATCCGTTCCACACCAAAACGACTTTGCCAATTTTTCAAGTTCTTGATCGAGACGATAAGCAAATCTGAGTAAATCATCACGTTGATTAACCAAAGAACGCCATATCGGTTCAATTTTTCACTTCTTGAGCGAGACGAGCTGATAAAGCGAATCAACAATGAAATCATAAAGTTCCAACCTTGTCGCGTGTGATGGCCCTGCTAAAGCAAAAACGTCATTATGCAACCAATCTGTCAAAATCTGTACCTCATCCGCCAACTCTATAGCAATCATTTCCTCAGTTCGAGCTTTGACCAAAGCCGTCGAAAAAGTATTACCCTTCTTCTTCTTTTTAGCCCTCTCCATTTGCTGCTCCAAATTAAAACAACGGCTTATAGCACCATAAGCCTGTCGTTCCAAATAGCTACTCAACCGT
>LUTY01000406.1 GCA_001640045.1 Candidatus Thiomargarita nelsonii
GGTTGCCCTTGGTATATTATTATTTCGTCTCGTTCCCATGCGAGGCAAAGGAATGCCTGTGGCGACGCTCTGCGTCGTGTCTTTTAAACTGATAACTGATAACTGACAACTGAAAATGAATCTGAATTTTCTTGAATTTGAACAACCTATTGCAGAACTCAACGCTAAAATTGAGGAACTGCGTCATATCACTAATGATACTGACATCAACATTAGTGATGAAATTGCTCGTCTACAAGTCAAGTGTCAAGAGCAAACTCGCTCAATTTTCTCCTCCCTAACGGCTTGGCAGATTGCCCAACTGGCACGACATCCGCAACGACCTTATATGCTTGACTACATTGATCTTATCTTCACAGATTTTCAAGAACTGCATGGAGATCGCGTTTTTGGTGATGATCAAGCGATGGTTGGTGGATTGGCACGGCTTGAAGGTCGCCCAGTGATGCTCATTGGTCAACAAAAAGGTCGTGATACCAAAGAAAAAATACAACGTAATTTTGGCATGCCACGTCCAGAAGGCTATCGCAAAGCCCTACGCTTGATGAATATGGCTGAACGTTTTAAATTGCCGATTCTCACATTTATCGATACACCCGGCGCTTATCCTGGCGTTGATGCTGAAGAGCGGGGGCAAAGTGAAGCCATTGCCCGCAATTTATATATTATGGCGAATTTAAAAACGCCGATTATTTGTACTATCATTGGAGAAGGTGGCTCAGGTGGTGCCTTGGGAATCGGGGTGGGTGATAGACTCTGTATGTTGGAATATAGCACTTATTCTGTGATTTCACCTGAAGGCTGTGCCTCAATTTTGTGGAAAAGTGCTGACAAAGCACCTGATGCAGCGGAAGCCATGAATATGACTTCACAACGCCTTAAAGAACTGGATTTAATAGATGTGATCATTCCAGAGCCTTTGGGCGGCGCACACCGAGATGTCAAGACAATGGCAAGCCAATTGAGTGCCGTCTTGCAAGAAAATTTGCTCGAACTCACACAAGTGCCCGTTGATGAATTGGTAGAAACCCGTTATCAACGTTTGATGCAATTTGGGGAGTTTGAGGAAGGGTAAATGAATTATGAGACAGAGCATTATCAAACATCATCACAAAATTTCTTGGTTAGTACTGGCGATGGGATGTTATTTTAACATGGGCTGTGCTCCTATCTATCGTACTCACTATTCCTTTACACCACCTCCAACAGCAGAAGGCAAAATCTGTGCATCTCAATGTAACTCTGATCAATTGCACTGCAAACAGATGGAGGATCTCATATACGAAACGTGTCAGCTTCGATCAGAACGTGCCTACCATTACAACAGAATCTGCAACTACGATAAAAAACACAGAGAAGATAAAAAACACAGAGCAATATTTCCCAACATTTAGCTATTTTGCGTGAAAAGGGGATTTTAGCATCGCGTAAAGATGCTAATCGCGTTTATTATCATGTGGGTGATGTGCGTACATTGCGCCTCATTAGCATGATGCGTGAGGTATTCTGTCGGTCTTTTTGTGCTTGAATCACTCGCAAGTCATCCCCATAGTTCAGTATCTTATTGATATGCTAACCTTAAGAGGTTTTAAGTATTATGACTGTTGAACGATTGGTACTTATCGTTGCAGGGAGTTTTATTTTGCTCTCACTGGCTTTAAGTCAGTTACACCATCCCTATTGGTTTTGGTTCACCGCATTTGTGGGTGCTAATCTGCTCCAAAGTGGTTTTACACGCTTTTGTCCACTGGCGATCATCCTCAAAAAAGCGGGCGTACCCACTGAGCAAACAATCAATAATTCACCTGAGTTGCAAACCACTTAACGTATGGAACAATTAGTTGAATTTGCTGGTAATCACCCCGGCTTATTTCTGGCTTTCGCCATCGTCTCCGGCTTATTAGTTTGGAGTTTTTTGGGAGATAGCTTAGCTGGGGTTAAATCCTTGTTGCCACAAGAGGCGACTTTGTTGATGAATCATGAAGATGCGATTGTGCTTGATGTCCGCGAGGATAATGAATATGTGCAAGGTCATATTTTGAATTCGGTGCATATCCCATTAAGCCTGTTATCTGACAAAATCGCTCGATTAGAAAAATACCGTAACCGTCCTATCATTGCCAGTTGTAGGAGTGGTAACCGTTCTGGGCAAGCATGTCGCCAGTTGAAAAAAAACGGTTTTGAGAAAATTCATAACCTCAAAGGGGGTATCATGGCGTGGCAAAATGCTAATTTACCCCTTGCCAAAGGCAAAAACGGCAAATAAATAAACCTCAAAGAGGATGACTCCGTGGAAAATACGCAGAATCCGGCAGATGCCGCACAAGAACAATTTGGGATACAAAATGTCTATATCAAGGATATTTCTTTTGAGACACCCAATTCTCCACAGATTTTTATGGAAGAGTGGAAACCCCAAATGGATATGGAGCTATCTAATAAGATCAACAAGTTGCAGGAAGACCTTTTTGAAGTGGTGTTAAACATCACCGCTACTGTCAAAGTTGGAGAAAAAACGGCTTTTCTTATCGAAGTTCATCAAGCCGGTATCTTTCTTATCAAGGGTTTTGCACAAGATAAATTGTCATATATGCTCAACAGTTATTGTCCAAATATTTTGTTCCCATTTGCCCGTGAACTGATAACGAGTACCGTAACACGGGGCGGATTTCAGCCACTGCTTTTGGCACCGATCAACTTTGAGGCTTTGTATGCTCAACAACAAGAAGAAGGCCAAAAAAACACTCTCAATTGAACACAGTGCAACAATCTATTTTGGTAATCGGTGCCGGCTCGTGGGGCACCGCTCTTGCCCTGGTTTTAGCGCGTAACGATCACAAAGTTTGGCTTTGGAGCCGAAATCCTCAGCATGTAGAGCAGATGAAGGTGACGCGACAAAATGCCCGATTTTTGCCAGACAATCACTTCCCTGATGCTTTACAACCGACTGCTAGCTTAAAAGAAGTTGTACCACAAATAAATGAAATTCTGGTAGTCGTACCCAGTCATGCCTTTCGTGAAACGCTCAATAAAATTGCTCCCTACATCACCGCCCAAGCCCGTGTCTGTTGGGCAACAAAAGGGCTAGAAAATAATACCGGCTTGTTATTGCATCAAGTTGCAGAACAAGTTTTAGGCTCAAAACGATCTTTGGCTGTTTTATCGGGACCCTCATTTGCTCAGGAAGTGGCGGCGGGCTTACCAACGGCTGTCACAATCGCATCATCGCTCGCCCAATACGCCCAAGACTTGGTGACATTATTCCACAATCACAGCTTTCGCCCCTATACTTGTACTGATATCATTGGTGTACAAGTGGGGGGTGCCATAAAAAATATTATGGCGATTGCCGCTGGGATTGCCGATGGCTTAGGTTTTGGAGCTAATACCCGTGCAGCCCTTATCACACGGGGCTTGACGGAAATGGTACGCTTTGGCACCAGTTTAGGTGGACAAGGTGAAACCTTTATGGGATTAGCTGGCTTAGGTGATTTGATACTCACTTGTACTGACAATAAATCACGCAATCGCCGCTTTGGTTATGCCTTAGCGCAGGGCAGATCGCTGAGCCAAGCACAAACTGAGATTGGGCAAGTTGTTGAGGGTGTGCGAACATGCCATGAAGTCAAGCGTTTAGCTCAACAAGGTGGGATAGATATGCCGATTGTGGAACAAGTTGATAAGGTGCTGCAAGGTGTGTGTACCCCCAATGAGGCTGTGCAAGCTTTATTATCACGCCAACCAAAACCTGAATTTTAGTTATCAGTTATAATTTGACGCAGAGCGTCGAGGCAGGCATTCCTTTGCAGAGCAAAGGAACGA
>LUTY01000400.1 GCA_001640045.1 Candidatus Thiomargarita nelsonii
GTAAGTACTGAAGCACAAATTTTCAGGTATAACAATCGTGCCAAGACCTGTCAGGTTTCCAAAACCTGACAGGTCTTTATTCGGTTAACCGCTCGCTTTTAAATACCCGAAAATTTGTGCTTCGGTACTTATCATTTGGAAGAGATGATTTTAGAAAAAGCCGATATTGGTCGTGCTAAATTTGAAGAAATATTTGGATGGACTGAAGGGCAAAGTTCAGAAATCAATTTATATTCGACGTGACTACAAATCTAATTGGGCCAAGAGATGCCAAACATTATTTGACCAAACTGAGGAACAAAAACAAACAACTAGTTTGGCGGTTAAATAAGCTCTTTGTCAACAGCCTACCCTGAACCTAAATTAAATCAGGTAACTCCAAAAAATTAATATACAAAAAAAATACAGCCAAGACCTGTCATGTTTTGAAAACATGACAGGTCTCCATTTTGGAACTGGTATTTTATTTTTTTGGAGTTACCTAACGGCGAAGAGTGACAGTCCGCTAATCCGTATGAGATGAATTCTGCTTTGCATGGCATAGATTCCTAAGTTGATAGTTGCTGCATCAACGCACCTTAACCTTGATGAGTTCCTCTCCGTTCACATCGCTTAAATGGACGGCGCAGGCAATACAAGGATCGAAACTGTGAATGGTACGCAGGATTTCTACGGGTTGTTTGACATCGTGCAAAATATGGTTATCCTGTAAAGCGGCTTCATAGGCACCTGGTTGACCATTGGCATCGCGTGGCCCTGCATTCCATGTGCTGGGTACAACCGCCTGGTAATTCTTTATTGTCTCATTTTCAATCACGATCCAGTGGGCGAGACCACCACGCGGTGCTTCCATGAAGCCAACACCTTGTGCATGTTTTGGCCAGGATGAGGGTTCCCACAACACTTCATTAAAGGTTTTGGTATTACCGGCTTTGATGTTGCTAATCAGCTCATCAAACCAGCCCTGCATAGCATCTGCAAATATCTTGGTTTCCAGTGTGCGTGCTGCCGTGCGACCCAGTGTTGAAAACAGAGCTTCTACCGGAATATCCAGCTTGTTCAGTGTCATACCAACCAGTTCTTTGGTTTGCTCATGTCCACTTGCGTAAAGCATGAGCACACGCGCTAGCGGCCCTACTTCCATCGCATGGCCTTTCCAGCGCGGTGATTTCATCCAAGAATAGGATTGCTCAACATCCAGATGCTCATACGGTGGTTTTGGCCCAGTATAGTTCAAGCTGGTCTCACCATCGTATGGGTGTAGGCCAGTATTTTTGCCCTCTTCATAGTTGTACCAGGAATGCGCGATGTATTCCTGGATTTCATCGGCCGCATTCAT
>LUTY01000401.1 GCA_001640045.1 Candidatus Thiomargarita nelsonii
TGTAGGGGCAATCCCTTGTGGTTGCCCTGTGTGAAATTATTTATCTGAAAAACTATATGATATTAATGAATTCTATCGCTACATAAGTCAATCCTTAACATCAATCCAGAAATTTTCTCCTTCTTTTCCTAACCAGACATCTTGATCAAACCAAACCGGTGTTGTGGTTAGGTAATTAGAGGCACGAGCGGTTAGCCAGTAGCTGCCCTGCTTTTGAGGGGTGATATCAATATAATAAAGGTTATTTTGTTCATGGGTTGCTGGAAAGTCTTTAATGTCACCAGTTAAGTTTGTTCTGACGATGACATAAGGAGGCAGTGTGCCTTGAAAATACACTCTAAACCATATACGAAGGCGATGATATTGGGACATCGTTATATGCGGCGTATTGATGAGTTCAATTTGCTTAATTTCTGTCAGCGGCTGCCTTTGCGTACTAGGAAAAAGGGTTGATAATGAATCCCTTAATGACTTATGGGGATAAATATCTTGTTTTCCAAGGGAAGAATAGGGGTAGCTACCGTGTCTCACCCTATTAATAACCTGATGAAAGTTAAGGTGGGGATTAAGCGCATAAACAGTGGCGATGGCTAAGGAGCCGGATCGGCCAATACCTGCTCGACAATTAATACACACTTTTCGTCCTTGCTGAAGTTGGTCGATGATCCATTGGACACCTTTTATAATCAATGATTCAGGTATCGGATTATGTCCAAAATCGGTTAAAGGAAGGTGTTTATAATTAATCGAAGACGGAAAATGGAAAATAATTTTTTCAGTCAGATTAAGAATAGCATCAAATCCTAGTTGTTCAGCGTGGTATGAGCTTGCTGCATTTCCAACGTATAAATTGGGGTAGACTTGTTTGTAAGAGACTCCTTCTTGCCATGATTCTCCTCTAGGCGGATGAACGTTTAAGTAATAGTTTTTTGATTGCCGTCTGCTTGCACTATAGAAATAGGTATATCGACCGGATTCTTGAAGGGTTGTTGTTAGAAAATAGGAATCTTGTGATAAAGGCAGCATTTTTTGACGAAAAATAAGAGTCTTATCGAGCAAGACATTAATGTCTATTTTCTGGATATTAGGAGCAGCAGATACGACAAATGAATAGGGTTCTTTTGTGTATATTTCGTGAATAGGCGAATTGGCAGAATGATAAGACTGATCAATAAGCATAGGAGTTTCTCCCTAAATTTTTCAGAAAAATATCATGCTCTAAAAACCTCTGAGGTTTAGAGGTTTGGTCATTTCAGCCTGAACAATTTCTAATTGTTTCTGAGCGAGTGCTAAATCTTCCCCTTTTTTCGCTAATTTAATTTTCTGTTCATCTTCAACA
>LUTY01000402.1 GCA_001640045.1 Candidatus Thiomargarita nelsonii
CCGCTATACACTGACCTATACCGGAAATAATATTTTCATTTTTAGCCTCAACAATTGCAATGACAGGTACATCCAGATATAACTGTTCAGGGGAATTGCTGATGATATAATCACAAAATCCGGTTAAGCCATGTTCTTTATCCACATTAAAATCAATACCTGAGAATAAACTGATTTTTTCAGAAAGCTTTTCTTTTACTTCAAGTAGTATATTAATAATTATCAATTCTGATCTGGCTTTTTCAGTGTTGATTGATAAGGCCAAAGGAACATTTCTTTTTAAGGTTTTTTCAAGATAATCACTTATCTCAGACTCTTTAAGATCTGAAAAAAGCGAGAGATTTTCAATTGTCTTCAGATTAAAATCTGATTTGACTTTTTTTAGAGTGAAATCGCTGTATGCCATTTTGCCTTGTTTTTCTGTAGGGTTCCCTTTTAGGAGTCCAAAATTTATTTTGGACGACTCGTCCAAAATAAATTTTGGACTCCTAAAGAACGGAGCATCAAAATTACTTCTTTTTGCCCTCAATCAAAGTACCTACTCCTTCATCAGTAAAAATTTCCAACAGTACAGCATGTTCAACGCGCCCATCAATAATATGGGCAGAATGCACACCACTTTGTACCGCCTCTAAAGCACAATGCACTTTGGGCAACATACCGCCTTCAATCGTACCATCCTCAATCAAAGCTTGCACCCGCTGTCCATCTAAACCCGTTAACAATTCTCCTTCTTTGCTCAAAACGCCGGCAGTGTTAGTCAATAACATTAATTTTTCAGCTTGAATGACTTCTGCTAATTTGCCAGCCACTAAGTCTGCATTAATATTATAAGATTGTCCATCATCGCCAACACCAATGGGCGCAATCACAGGAATAAAATCGCCATGAATCAGCAAATCAATTACAGCAGTATCAAAACTGGCCACTTCGCCAACATGCCCTATGTCAATGATTTCTGGTGCATTCATTTCTGGATTATCGCGGGTAAAGGTCAACTGGCGAGCATGAATCAATTCTGCATCTGTACCCGTCAGTCCCACCGCTGCGCCGCCCTGATGATTAATTAAGGTGACAATATCTTTATTAACCAAGCCGCCGAGTACCATTTGTACCACGTCCATAGTTTCGCTATCAGTGACGCGCATTCCTCGGAAAAATTCACTCTCCTTTCCTAAGCGTTTTAATAAATGGCCAATTTGTGGCCCTCCGCCATGCACTACGATGGGATTCATGCCAACTCGCTTCATCAAAACGATGTCGCGGGCAAAGCTATTTTTTAGCTTTTCATCTACCATCGCATTGCCACCGTATTTGATAACAAAAGTTTTCTCGGTG
>LUTY01000403.1 GCA_001640045.1 Candidatus Thiomargarita nelsonii
CCCACGCAGAGCGTGGGAACGAGTAATATGTTTACTGATAACTGATAACTAAAAAAAAGGATTAACTTTATGAGTGAACTTTTGAAAAACCGTGGCCATCAATGCCACCACTATCTGGATTGATTTGTCCAGAAACTCTATTGAGTTGTAAAAACACCGATTTTTTCTTGACCAGCGCGTTTGCTTGTAACTGATGCCCTGCTGCTAAAGCATCTAGCACTGTGCCTTGATAACGAGTCGGAATTTGTGCCCGTACTTCTAAAACCGTGTTGTCATACACTGAGAGTAGAGCATCTCCACTACGCACCCGATCTCCAGGTGCAACAAAAACTTTAGCAATAATGCCACTAAAGGGTGCTATTATTTTAGTACGCGCCAATTCTAAGCGACTCAGATTGCGCTGTGCTATAGCGCGTACACGTTTTGCCTCTAGCTGTGCTAAACGGGCTTTATGGTTTTTTATCTCTAAACGCCGATTAATGATTTGCAACATTTGTCGTTCTACCGCTTGTTGCGTTTCATCTAAGGCGGATTGGGGACTCAGTTTTTGTTTTTTAAGTTGACGTAGTCGTTTAACTGAGGTTTGTATTAATTTGAGCAAAGTTTCTTCATGCTTGAGGGCACTGAGATTATTGGCATGACGTTGCTTTTCAATCTCAATTTGTGCCTCAATATCTATGATATCAGCTTCACGTTGTTTTAGGTTAAAAATGCTGTCGTTGTCCTCTAAACTTATTAATCTATGCCCTTTTTTGACTGTTTTTCCTTCAAGAACAGGCACTTCGATTACTGTTGCATTGAGATTGAGCGATTGTGTTGGAGCGCGTAATGTCGCCGTTCTGGGAGATTCGACTCGTCCATATAAAGTTAAAGTGGGTGATAACGCACTCGGTTTGACGGAGACGACTGTCACAACCCAAACTTGTTCCTCAATTTTAATGGGTTCATTTTCGGCTTTAGTTTTTTTCATGTACCAAAAGCCCCCAAAGCCAATCGCTAAAATCAGTAGGGGTATAATTATGATTTTTTTCATGATTAATATATAATAAAAATTAAATACTTACGGGGTATGCCAAACTCCGCAGGTCGAAAGCTCATTCGACCTGCGGTGTTTTACCAACCCCGTAGGTTTGAGTTATTTAACCATTGCGCAAATATTTTAATTGATTATAATTCTTTTTCTTCAAATCTAGGTGCAATTATTTTTGTAGGAACAAATTGTGACAACTCAAACATTCAGACAAACAGTGGCAGTTTTTTCCAAGAGTTATCTGCCACTCAATCAAATCAATATCAAGCGAGCGGTTATTCTCCTTGTCACGGGGAAAGCTGAGCC
>LUTY01000404.1 GCA_001640045.1 Candidatus Thiomargarita nelsonii
AGCATTACGCTTTGGTGGACGTTTGCAGCTGGTTTGGAAAGTCGATAATATCCCTGAAGATGCATTAGTGCCTTTGCTCAGCCTACAACCTTTGTTGGAAAATGCCATTTATCATGGCATACAACCTTTAGAAGAAGGGGGAACGATTACTATCACTGGATTGTTTGATGGTAAACAAATTCAATTAGTCGTTGAAAATCCTTTGGCTGCAACCCTTTCTCCACACCAGGGTAATAGCATAGCACAAAAAAATATCCAACAACGCTTACTGGTTTTTTATGGTACACAGGCAAAATTAAGTGTACAGAGAGAGACTGACACTTACCGCGTTATCATGTTTTTTCCTTATGAGAATGAATATGATGAAAATAGTTATCGCCGATGATGAACCCTTAGCGCGAATTCGTTTGCAAGCTTTAGTAGAAGAATTAGGCTTGGGCGAGGTTGTCGCTGAAGCCTGCAATGGTAAAGAAGTTTTAAGTGCCGTTCATGCTTACCAACCTGAGATTATTTTGTTAGATATTCGTATGCCTGGGATGGACGGTATGCGAACGGCTGAGAAACTCGGTTCATTGCATCCCCTGCCTGCCATCATTTTTACGACGGCTTATGACGATCATGCTGTAGAAGCCTTTGAACGTCAGGCGGTGGACTATTTGATGAAACCGATTCGTAAAGAGCGCTTAGAACAGGCGCTTAAGCGTGCTCACACTTTTGTACAAAATCAATCTCCCACTCCCCCACCCTCGCAAGTTCCCACTGCTCGCACTCATATTCGTTACTTTCTACATGGTGAGACGCGCTTGGTGCCTGTTAATCAAATTTATTATTTTATATCCGAGCAAAAATATGTGGTTTTGCGTTGGATGGAGGGGGAGGTTTTAATTAATGAAGCTTTGAAAGACTTAGAACAAGAATTTGCGGGGCAATTTTTACGCATCCATCGTAGTACACTGGTAGCGATGGTGCAGCTCGCCGCTTTTTTCAAAAAAAATGGGCGTTCTTATATTCGACTTAAAGATGTTGAAGAGCCATTGGATGTGAGTCGGCGGCATTTACGGAACGTTAAAACAATCATAAAAGATATGCGCCTTCCTTCTCAGTGAAGAATTCAGGAGTCCAAACTTTAGTTTGGACGACGGTCCAAGATAAATCTTGGGCGATACTGTTGGCGATCCGTATAAAGATACGGCAGGACCTGCGATTAATCCGTTGATTAAGATCATTAATATTGTTGCGTTGTTGATTGTGCCATTGTTATAGGCACTAGCAGCCTGTCGGATTAATCTTTCGTCAAAACCAGACCTGCCAGGTTAAAACCAAACCTGGCAGG
>LUTY01000405.1 GCA_001640045.1 Candidatus Thiomargarita nelsonii
AGGGTTATATAGCCGTGCTTTGCGTTTTTGAAGTGGCTGATTTTGTCACGCTTGCCGCCTCCCTCATTCGCTCACGGAAATCGATTGGACTCAGCATTGCTGTCCACTCAATGTACTCAGGGCACCATGCCCCTTCTCCAATTTGTGCAAAAACATCGTCACGACCGTTACGGGCAGCCCACTGATCTACCACCCTGATCAGCCGATCAAACGGTATTTGTGCACCAACTGTCACAAAGATCATATAACTGCCCCAAAATACTCAGGTCCACCTTCTCGTGCCAAATGAGACCACTGGGTCAACCACATATCGGCATAACGACCAGCCATCTGCCCGGCCATCGAGAGTTCGTCTACATTAGCGATACTATCGAGCCATACCGTTCTTGCACCAATCAGCTTACCGAAACGTAGAGCAAAGTACCCGGGTGCCGCACCAGTAGAAATCACCACATCAGGACGCTCGTACAATATACGCCATAGAATCTGCCCTGCAACAAGCATAAGTTTTACCTTATTCCATCGTGTAGCATCACTGATTGAACGAAAACACTCTCCGGGTACATCCGCAGCATAGTCATTACTCACAGTCACATAGGTAACATTAAATCGCGCAAATGCAGGGCGTAGACGCAACATCTCTACCCAATGTCCTCCTCCTGAGGAAATTGCAAGTAGTTTTGGTGGGGTCTTTACCATAATTTTCCCCTGTTTTTTTTATACTTAAATAGGCCATAAAATAAACTTTTTTGTTGACCAGCGGGAGAAATCTTGGAGCGACTATAGATTTCTCCCGCTGGTCGAAATGACAAAAGTTATGCCCGTGCTGAGTATAGTTAGCGAAGTAAACGACCTAAAGGTTGAACTTTCCAGTTTTCCACCAAAGCCGCCTCTAAAAGCGCGGCAGTTGTCTCAAGCACAAAATCCGCTCGAACAGCAGCCTGATTACCCTGACGGTCAAAATCGTGTAGCAACACAACCCCCCCTCCGGCGGATTTCACTTTCTTTACAACTTCATCAGACTGAGGTAACCGGGCGTGTGTATCACCTGAATCAACTGTCCACCAACCAATGGGGACTCGACGCAATCGAAGTGCCCACCAAGTGGGCAAGACTAACTTGCCATAGGGAGGACGAAAGGGAGAATCTGCCGAAACAGCATCACCAAGCGTTCGATAACCCAGTTGAATATCGCTCAGCGCCTGCCATGGCCAAACCTTCCAGGCATTCAAGTGAGATTGCCCATGACAGCCCAACTCATGACCCGCTTCGGCAATACTCAAGCCTAATGCGACCAAACGTTGTTGATCCGGTAACACCTGAATTTCGCGGA
>LUTY01000417.1 GCA_001640045.1 Candidatus Thiomargarita nelsonii
ACTGGCAACCAGCCAGGACGTACTGAGGTTTGGGCTACAATGCCTCTGTCAACTTGGGCGATTAAAAAGGGTTGCTGAGCTTGTGCCATTCCGGTCCAGCAGAGCAATAGTAGTGTTTGATAGTACAGGTATTTACGATGTATTTTCATGTTTTTTGAACGACCTCTGCTTTACGCCTCACTGTGCCATCACATCGCACGCCAGGGCGTATCACGCTTGCAATGACATTCGTTCGGCCTTTAGTGACGGTTAGTTGGGATACGACCTCATGTTCTTTCTGATTGGTGTCCTCTCCCTCATTAGGCAGAATCAGAGACACATTTCCGTCCGTCGAATTTTGAATACTCTCATTCAGACGTCGGTAGAATGTGATGGGCTGATTAAGTTCCAGGCATTGACTAACCACTTGAGTCACAAAGGTGCATGGCTCTGTGGTTGTCTCTAAACGTTCTATTTCAGCTTTATCTACTGCGCTCATGCTGGCTAAGACAGTTTTCATGTTTTCAACCACTTTGTTTGGCTGCTTTGTCGGGGTTGTCTGGTCCGTCTGTATTTCCATGTTTGGTGTTTGAATTGGTTGAGGAGCAGAACTGGGCAATGGTAGTGTGGTTTGCTCATCAATAGTTGTCCTTTTTTGAGCAGGACGTTTTGCCAATTTAAGCTGTTTATCCACATAATTTTTGAGTTCTTCCTCAAGGGAATCAATCACTTGTTCCTTTACTATTTGAACGACTAGCTCTTTAAAGTATTGATTGTATTGTAGCTGTTGTATATTTCCTTGAAAGAGTTCACCAAAGTGATTGAATAGTACTGCTAATGCCTGATTTTCTACAATCCCATCAATATCTTTTTTCAACACATAATCAGCAGATGGCTGAGGTGATGAAACGTCTCTGCTATCGCCATATCCTCTGTCGATTGGTTTGTCTTGTTTTACCCCTAAAAAAGGGTCATTTTGTTCGCCAGCATCAGTTGATTCGTCAGAGTCACGACTTTTTCGCGTCTGCCATTTTAGCGGAGTGTCAGTTCTTGTTTCACCTTTTTTTCTACTGTGGTGCTGATGTTTTGATTTAAATAATTTCTTAAAAAAGCCTTTTTTGGATGACGAGCCTTTTTTGGATGACGAATGTTCATCAACACCACCATAATAATCGTCGTTATCCCTGTCTCTTTCATCTTTTAAATTTTTGAAAAGCATTACAAGCAAAAAGATAGCCGCTGCGGTAACAATGATGAAGAAAATCACTGTTAATGGATCTATCCCCTCCTCAAGCTCAGTCACTTGTTGCCTAGCAGTCTCAATTTTCGCCTTAGCATCGTTAAACTTATTTTGGACATCAGCAACGCCATCCTCTCCAATCTTTTCCTTTGCTTTATCAATCTCTGTCTGTGCTGTATTGAGAGCCTCATCAGCAGAATTCAGCTTGTCATTGGCAAGTTTAATCAACTGTTCCTTGGGGAAGGTATTATCAGCGTTTTCTGCTTTAGCAATCTGATCATTTGCGTTATCAATATAACTATTAGCCTCTTTAATCTTATCATCCGCGTTTTTTAGATTCTTTTGAGCTTGCGTATTGACGAGATTGTCCAAAAAATCATTAGAGGCATTAGAAAAACCATCATAGAAATCTTTATGTCGCTCGTCAGCTTGCCCCAAATAGCGGGCCTTTTTAAAACTATCCTGTTCTCCAATCCATTGTTTGAGCGTTTTAATCTCAGTTGTTGACGCTTGATCTGGATCAACAAAACGAGATAGAGCCTCAAGATGTTCGTTATCTTGTGGGCGGTCATTTTCTGGAAAATAATGAAGTCGGTAGAGAGTATATTTTTTCTCACTCCATTTTGCTTTCTTTTTAATAACAAGAAAACGCATAAAATTGGGCTCGGGATCACCTTGAGTTTTCATTAAAGCTTGCACCAATGGTCGTCCGGCTTTTTCCCATGTATATTTGTTATTAGTCGGCTTTTTAAACCATAGGCTGCTGCTATCTGAATCGTTCTCGACATAAACGTCTTGGTCGCTATCTAATGTCTCCTTTTCTGAGAGTTTGACACCACCCCTTGGATCGTCTACAAATTTAAATTCTCCCCGCAATGCAATCCAGTCAGTTAAGTTACCCTCCTGCCGCAGGCGTACAATTTGGAAACGATAGTGCCCCACTTTCAATTTATCCATATCCTTAGGAGGTAATTCCCAAGTCGAGTCTTGTGAGGTTGCCTTGTACATGACAAAAGTCGAGGTGGTGCTAAAAAACACCCTTTTTATCATATTGTTGTCACCGATTCACGCAATCGCCGTGATGGGCGCTATATTGAGCGTTTAGGTTTTTTTAATCCCATTGCCATCGGCAAGGATGTACCTTTACGCCTTGATTTGGTACGTGCTCAATATTGGTTAGGCGTGGGTGCCAAACCGAGTGAAATGGTTGCTAAATTGATGAAACAATACGCTAAAAATGCCCCTGAGAGTACCACCCCTGCCGCCACAGCACCTACTTCAAGTGCTGAGCCTGCCGAAAATACCTCAACTGCAAGCGAGGTAGCCGAGCCTGCCGAAAATACCTCAACTGAAAGCGAGGTAGCCAAGCCTGCCGAAAATACCTCAACTGAAAGCACAGCTATAGCCTCATAAATTAGTTAAATGATAACGCGGGTTAGTATTGGACGAATCAACGGCCTTTATGGGGTACATGGCTGGATCAAGGTGTTTTCTTATACCCGTCCTATCACGAATATTTTGAATTATTCCCCTTGGCAATTGTATCAACATGGACAATGGCGAACGGTGTCCCTGTCCGAGGGACAGGCACATGGTAAGGGGATTATTGCCCGTTTAGAGTCAATCCATAATCGCGATGAGGCTGCCCGCTTACTCGGTTCGGAGATTGCCGTTAACCGTGAACAATTGCCGCCTACGCCAAAGGGTGAATATTATTGGGCAGATTTGATAGGTTTGACGGTGGTTAATCGTGAGGATATCACCTTGGGGCAAGTGGAACATTTGCTGGAGACGGGTGCTAATGATGTGTTAGTCGTCAAAGGTGAACGTGAACGCTTAATTCCTTTTTTGCCTGAGCAAGTGGTAGTTGATGTCGATTTAGCACAAAGTGTGTTGCGAGTTGATTGGGATGAGGATTTTTAATGATGCACATTGGCGTTATTAGCTTATTCCCAGAAATGCTCGATGCGCTACGCTGTGGCGGTGTGACTGCCCGCGCCTTAGAAAAGGGTTTATTAAAACTATCTAGTTGGAATCCAAGAGATTTTAGCCCTGATAAACATCATCACGTCGATGATCGGCCCTATGGCGGAGGCCCTGGTATGGTGATGCAAGTGCAACCACTCAGAGATGCAATCAGGACCGCCGTGACAATAATGGGGGCCGAGACGCGCGTGATTTATCTCACACCCCAAGGCCGTCGTTTGGATCAGGCGGGGGTGCGAATTTTATTGGATTATCAACGTTTAGTCTTAGTTGCGGGTCGTTATGAGGGGATCGATGAGCGGCTGATAGAGCGAGATATTGATGAGGAATGGTCGATAGGTGATTATGTCCTCAGTGGTGGCGAATTGGCAGCGATGGTCATCATTGACGCTTTGGCTCGCCAATTGCCGGGCACTTTGGGCCATGAGGCCTCGGCGGCTGAGGATTCATTTTATGCCGGCTTGTTAGATTATCCCCATTATACGCGCCCTGAAGAAATTGATGGACAAGCCGTGCCTGCCGTCAGCTTGCCCCAAATAGCGGGCCTTTTTAAAACTATCCTGTTCTCCAATCCATTGTTTGAGCGTTTTAATCTCAGTTGTTGACGCTTGATCT
>LUTY01000407.1 GCA_001640045.1 Candidatus Thiomargarita nelsonii
GAATGTGATGGACGAGGGCATACTTGTGGACGGTAACGGGCGGGTGACGGATTTTCGCAATGTCATCCTGATTATGACCAGTAATCTCGGCGCACGTCAAAGTAAACGCATTAGCTTTGTCAAACAACGCGAAGAGAATGAAATAGGCGGTGCGGTGCGTAGTTTTTTCCGCCCTGAGTTTTATAATCGTATTGATCAAGTCGTCACCTTTCAAGCCCTCGACGCCGCAATGGTGGTAGAGATTACCCGCAAAGAGTTAGCAGCACTCAGTGAACGAGAAGGTTTTCAAGAGCGTGGACTCAATTTGACATTTACGCCAAAATTGGTTGAACATTTAGCGCAAGTGGGCTTTGAGCCAGAATACGGTGCCCGTCCGTTACAACGCACGATTGAACGCTTAGTGGTGGCCAAACTGGCCGAATTTCTCTTGCAACATCTTGAAGTTAGGGACGTTGAATTGTTGGTGGATTGGGGAGAGATGGGGGTTATCGTAAAGCAACGAACAGTCAGTCGTTAATTTTTTTATTCGTTGTTGAACGTTCTAAGTACTCACAACAGCTTATCAGTTATCATTAAATCGACTCACGACGTTTTTGTCGCTGTGGTGAGTGAGTACACCTCTGTGGTCAACAACGAATAAAACCTTCAACACCTTAATCGGTGCTATCAAGTCTTGAGTGATTGCTCGAACGCGATTTTGGGCGGCGTAATAATACTTTATAGCACTGATTTTATTGAATATTAAATTTTTTTCGGGTTATCAGGCGCCGGCGCAATGCCATATCGTGCCGCCTAAAATAATTTAGGGTTCCCACGCCAGCGCGTGGGAATCCGAAAAATAAACTCTAAAATTTGAAGGAGATACATTGATTATGACTACCTATCAACTTGGGAATATCGCTCAATCACTCGTCCATGTGGGCAAGGGTATCTTGGCAGCCGATGAGAGTTCTCCGACCATCAAGAAACGTTTTGATCGCATCAACGTTCCCTCCACCGATGAAAACCGCCGGTCATATCGCGAGATGCTGTTTACCACACAAGGCATTGAAGAATTTATTAGTGGTGTGATCCTATTTGATGAAACCCTGCGCCAGATGGCCCAGGATGGCACACCATTGCCCGATGTACTCGCCAAAAAAGGTATCATTCCCGGCATCAAAGTTGACAAGGGCGCCAAAGCACTAGCTGGCTTCCCCGGCGAAAAAATCACGGAGGGGCTCGATGGTCTGCGCGACCGACTATCCAGCGGGGTTTCATACCCAATGCCTGAAATAAACCGATTTCGCGGGTGCGTTCAAAAACGGCCATCAGCAGCGTGTTGACCAGTCC
>LUTY01000408.1 GCA_001640045.1 Candidatus Thiomargarita nelsonii
GCCTATCTCTATCAATCGATCCAGCTTGTCATAAAAAAAATAGTCTGGCGGATTAATGGGGGAGGCGGAATGTTAAATTAATCCCTTTTGATTCGAGAGTAAAAAAGGCGTATCATTTATCATCAAATGTTGAGCGACATCAATCTCTGTCTGGAGATTTCGCTTGTGATAAGTTTTTGACATGACACTCAAGTAGGAGGTCAAAATGAATTTGAGATATTTCGCTTTTGCTGTTGCAATGTTAGTTGGGGTGTTGGTAGCCCCACCGACGTTGGCTGGTTTGAATGATGGACTGGTGGCATATTACCCATTTAATGGGAATGCCAACGATGAGTCGGGGAATGGGAACCATGGAATTGTGCATGGTGCGACATTAACAACTGATAGATTGAATAATCCGAGTAGTGCATATCGGCTTGATGGAGAACAATATATTTCTGTTGATAATATTCCACTTTCTTCATCATATACCTTATCGGGTTGGGTTAATTGGGATTCACTAAGTGGTTGGAGGCCATTTATTGATAATTATCCTACGACAGGGGTACGCTTTGAGATTTTAGATGATCAACTAAGTTTATCCGATAACTTCTCTGGCTCATTAAGTTTATCTACAAATCAGTGGTATCAAATCGCAGTATCATATGATAATTCAACCTCAACTATCAGTCATTATTTGAATGGGGAAATAGTTGGAGTTGTCTATAACACTATGCATGCTATTCAAGGGAATTTTGAATTTGGAAGAGGTTTGACTGGATATGATGAATACCTTTATGGTTCGATTGACGATATTCGTATCTACAACCGCGCCCTTTCCGCTGCTGAAATCCAACAGCTTTATAATTTAACTCCCAACTGTGCGAGCGTTGATATTACCCCAATCAGTCATTCTCACAGATCAAATGCAGAAAGTGGCACAATAACTGTACGCGCACCACCCGAATGCTCTTGGACAGCCACCAGCAACACCGACTGGGCAACGCTCACTTTCGGCGAAAGTGGCAACGGTAATGGCACCGTCACTTATTCCATCACGGCTAATCCCAGTCATAAAAGCCGTCAAGGAACGCTCACCATAGCAGGGCAAACCTTTACCATCACACAAGAGGGCATTGAATGTAGCTATAGCATAAAACCAACCAGCCGTTCTCACGGTTCAAATACTGAAACAGGTGAAGTGAGTGTAATCGCCCCTGGTGACTGCCCTTGGACAGCCAGCAGCAACATCAATTGGGCCAATATCACCTCAGGCGGCAGCGGAAAAGGTAACGGCACCGTCACTTATGCCATTATGGAAAATACGGGTGCCTCTCGTAACCGTACACTCAC
>LUTY01000409.1 GCA_001640045.1 Candidatus Thiomargarita nelsonii
CTGGATGACTATATCGTTTTCTCGTTCAAACACGCCAATCAGACTCTGAACTAGCCAAACACACAAGGGAGAGAGTACAACGAATTAGGAAAACATCAGGATGATTATTCACAATTAACTGAACGGTATTAGCTAATGGACTATCAATGTCAAGAATAATGTTATCGTATTCTTTTAAACGAGTTTTACTTATTTTATCTTTGGCTTTATTTTCATATATGGTCAAATCATTGCTAACTTCATAAAAAATATTATCTTTACTTGGAAGAGTTTTAGCATAAAATTGCCATGAATCAGCTTGATCATCACAGTCTATCAATAATATTTTTCCAATTCTACTAGCCAAAATACCAGTAATATGAGTAGCTAAAGTGGTTTTACCAACTCCACCACTGTTATGAGTACAAAGAATAATATTTGCCAAGGAATTTCTCCTAAATTACACAATTGTTGTAGCGAGCGTAGGATGGGTTATTTTAACCCATGCTACGCTCGCTCCTATTTATACTATATATCTCCGCTCCGTGCAATTGAATCAATCGGATTTTTTGACACAGTGAGCCAACCACCGCAAACATGCACAAACAATTCAACAGAATAATTGTGGTCAGGGTAAAATTAATATGCTCCACCGAGCGAGACAATACCAAAATTCTGCCAGAATATTTACCACATTAAACAAGAAAAATCAAACAATATTCCTCGATGCAAACGCGAGCCAACCACCACATACAGGCACCAACATTTTTTTTGTGCAAGGTACGCCTTGCACTCCTGAAGTAAGTTTTTAAAGCGTCAAACTAAAGTCTTCCACCAACGCCCCAGGCAAGCGCACACTCCCAGTCGAACGCGCCTCATAAGTACTGGTATCAAGAATAAATTCCCGCTCCGCCGTCAAAGCCATCAACTTATCTCCCAAAATATGATAAAGCGTCTCATCAAAACGCATCACCGAAAGAGGAGCGACAATTTCTCCATTTTCTACCCAAAAAGTCGCAAAGCGCGTCATGCCCGTCATTCGACAAGCGGCGCGATCTGAATAATTTAAATACCACAAATTATTGATATAAATACCCTTATCTAAGGTTTTCAGCACATTCGCTTGCGGAAATTCGCCTGCGGCTAAGTCAAGCGAAGTGGGGACTTCTTCACTATTTGCACCATTCGTCTTAATGCCATATTCTTGTGCAGAACGCGGCGAGACAAGGGCTTGGTTATAAACGCCTTGCTTTATCAAAGAGACTTGTGCCGGTTTAATAAATCCTTCTGCTTGAAATGTGGGCGCGACGCCACGCCTGTGTTGCAAAAACCTACGCCGTGCTTAAACCAAT
>LUTY01000410.1 GCA_001640045.1 Candidatus Thiomargarita nelsonii
CTTTATGCCGTCGAAAAATCTTAACAGGCTCCTTCGTGCCTTGGCGCGACGGGGGCTTGATGTCACTTATGACAATCATATTTATTCTGTCCGCCTCAAAAATTCTCCCGAGGCGGCGGAAGTTTTACTCCCCGATAGTTTACCAATCGAAGCTAAAGCATTGTTGCAATTAGCTAATTTGGCTAATGTCTCTCATCCTGCTGGTGGACGTGTCAATAAATGTTGTGCCACTCCCGATTTTCATCCGGGGGATGGCGGTGTTGCTATCGGTTCGAACCTAGAAACAGAAGGTATGCTTATCCCGGCTGCGGTTGGTACCGATATTAATTGTGGAATGCGTTTGCATGTCGCGGATTTATCCCTTGATCGTTTTCTGGCAAAGCGTGAGAGTTTTGTCGAATTGATGAAAGGGAACTATTTCTTGGGCACCCGCGATGTGACGATGACCGCTAAAACGGCTAATGCCTTGTTTGAGTATGGCATTGTCGGCTGGCTCGATAGCATGTTGGATGCACCGATGGGCGATATCATTTCTTCTGATCTTAACCAATTAGCTGCTGAAATGGATCGCGTTTATTTAGGTGGCTCTCTCAACGGCACCACTCGGTGGGTACCCGAAAAATTGGTACCGGCTGATGGACTGGTACGCGATGGGGGACTGGCAACTATCGGAGGTGGCAATCATTTTTTTGAAATTCAAGTGGTTGAAAAAATAGAAGACCGAACGGCAGCTTACAATTGGGGCGTGAAAGAAGGGCAATTAGCCTTTATGATTCACTCCGGTTCACGAAATATCGGTAAATATATTGGGGGCGTGTGGCGAGATAAGGCTAAATCAACATGGCCTCAACAACAAGTTTATCCTCAATCAGGCCTATTTCCCCTAGCCGATCCGGAGATGATCAACGATTATTTACAAGCCGAAGCGACCGCCGCTAATTATGGATTTGTAAATCGGCTCTGGTTGGCAGAATTGTTACGTTTACGGGAAATTTATGGCGATGTCGAAGCGCCGCTGATTTATGACTTGCCTCACAATATCACGCTGCCCGAAGGGGTGGGATGGGTGACTCGAAAGGGGGCTTGCCCGGCCCATGTGGGACAACCGGTGATTATCCCCGGTTCAATGGGAACAACCTCTTACCTATTGATTGGAAAAGGAAATCCATATTTTCTCCGTTCCGCCTCTCACGGTGCTGGGCGGTTGCGTTCGCGCTTTGATCTTAACCGTAATGGGGCCGATAAAAGTGAGGAAAGCTTAGGTTTAATTGGCGTGGATTGTATTACGCTGCGAGAGGAGCGTCGAATTGAGGAAGCGCCTGCTGCCTATA
>LUTY01000411.1 GCA_001640045.1 Candidatus Thiomargarita nelsonii
GTCAAAAGCCAGATATAGTTAGGTTTTGACTTATCCCGCAAAAAATCCCTGTAGTTAAGGTTTTGAGGGTTTTATTCGCTGTTTGCCATTCATATGATGGGTAAAATAAGGCAGAAAAATTAAGTAGATACACAAAAGTTTAGTTGTTTCGGGAATGGAGCGGATTTCCTCCCTTAGGGAACTTAAAACTCCCCCAAAATCAGTAAAAATGTTAAAAGATTTATGTGTACCTACTTAAGGTATTAAATAATTTTACTCTGCTCCCAATTTATTTCGAGCTGCCCCTTTCCTCATGATAAGCCAACCCCGCCCATAAATTCTGAGGGATGTATTTGAGCGTGCATACTGTCAGTGATGTTAGTCCTGTCTTAACATCAGTGCTATTCTTTTTTTTTTCTGATTGTAACGGTTTTTGGGGAGGGCTGTTTTAGCCATCACAAGAGTTTTTCTCCGTGACTGGTTTTTAGAAACGCTCGAAAACCCGCCGTGGTACTATTGTAATCCTTTGAAATTATTACCTCCCAAAAATCCGTTAGAATCAGAAAAAATCAGAAATCACTGTTGCTAATCTTCGACCGAAACAGCAACTGAAGGAAGTAATTTCATTGGAACTGTAACATAAAGTTTAGCAGGGGCTACAACAGCAAATCCTCCAATTCTTTTTATTGTGTTTAATCTTTGAAAACTCTGTTTTCCGAACTCTATTTGAGTCTGAGGAGAACCACCAATTGGATTTCTTGAAAAGTGTGCTGTATGAGCAGGAAATATAGCTTGCAATAGCCCTATTTTTCCATCATTTTCTAAATATATATTCTGTCCACTTCTTATATCTATAGGCTCTACAAAATGTCCACGCTGAATCCCTTCTAGTGGATCTCGACCAGGTTCGTTACAATCTGGCATTGGACACATTTCTGGAGGGATAGGACCTCGTTTCTGTAGATCACCAATAGTCATATTTTCTTCTTCTGGATGCATAGCATCATTAAACCTATAAACAAACGCCGCACTCAGTGCCCCATTTGCAAATTTTCCTCCACCCAATTCGGCAGCTGTTCCTCCAGCAATCACTGATCCCCAAAAACCATACTTACCACCTATTTTTCCAAAACTACCTGCCAAAAATCCATGCTCAAACTTCCCACCCTGTGCTGCACTTAATCCCCCCTGAACTACTCCATGAGCGATAATTTTTACCACATCATTTTCTAATCCGCCAACACCAAAACTCAAAGCACCACTAACAGCCCCTACTGGCATAGCTCGGAGACCAGCTCGGAGTCCATCACTCAGACTTCCTCCAGAAAGTAATGTGCCAGAGAAAGAAGAAC
>LUTY01000412.1 GCA_001640045.1 Candidatus Thiomargarita nelsonii
CTCAGAATTTATTCTGAGTCTGTGGACGCTGTGCATGATAAATCGTCATATTGATACAAAAAAAATGCCCTAAACGCGACGCGGGTTCAAAAAAATTTGCTTTTTTCCACTATCTGGGCTATATATTAATTAATAACTACAAGGATTTGATTAGGAGTCCAAACTTTAGTTTGGGCGGCTCACCCGTAAACATTGGAGGACAACATGAAAGACAACGCGCAACGCTTACTATCTATAATCGTTACAGCGGCATTTTTAAGTATGCCAGTTATCGCCGAAACCGCGCCTGCAACACAATTGGAGAGCATAGAAAACTGTCCAGCCCTGCTTGCAGAACTGAGAGAAACTGCGATAGAAGAAATGGAAGAAAGGCTAGATGCCAACCGCCAACGGATAATCCAAGGAGATGGGTGCCCAAAGTCTATTATAAGTTTTGTTATTTTGGCTTCTCCTGATAGTGCCACAGAATACTCAGTAACAAATGTCCAAACAGCGGACGTTGATGAAGCGGATTTTGTCAAAAACGATGGAGCCTATATCTATACTTTGGCAAACGGCAAATTTAGAATCGTTGATGCCTGGCCGCCCGAAAAAGCGTATGAAATTGCCGCTTTCGACATTGAAGGGACACCCAAAAAAATGTTCGTATATGACGGGCGGGCTTTTATCTATTCGTCTCTGGATACCACCGGCGACGGACGTGAATTAAAAATAACCGTTCTCGACATCGAAGATGTGGCAGCACCCAGTCTCCTGCGAGAAATGCGCTTTTCTGGTGCCTACTTGAACTCCAGGCGTATTGGGAACGCCATTTACTCAGTCGTCATTTTTCCAGGGCCCCAAATTGCCGGACTCGACTATTGGCCAGATGACCTCTGCGAAACTTCTCTATCAACTTCTCTATCAGAGGCTGAAATCACGGCGAAGTTTGAAGCTTTGAAGGCAGAAAATCGTGAACTTATCCAGTCGTCAGCGGACAATAGCGATTGGCTGCCTACCATGACGGATATCCGTTACAACGACGGCGTTCCCCAAGAAAACCACGCACTTTTTGAAAACTGTAACAACTTTTATCGAACCGAGCAAAAAGATGGCACGAACTTTTTATCCATTATATCAACGGATATCAATGGCACCGCCTCTCTCAATGCCACCACGATTATGGGAAAACCCGGTGCCGTTTACGCCTCGAATTCCGCCCTCTACGTGGCGGCTAGGCATTCACAAAATAGCGTGCAATCGCCCTGGTTTTTTGGAGACGAAGCTCAGATCGACGGCGATTCATTTTACAATGGCAAAAGTACCTATGCCTGATGTACACTTTGATCAAT
>LUTY01000413.1 GCA_001640045.1 Candidatus Thiomargarita nelsonii
ACATTCATCCGAAGCGTATACAAAATCATTAACATAAACAAAAACAAATTTATGTTTGCGATTTCCAAACACTTTCTCGATCACCTTCCCATCATATATATCTCTCGCTTGGAAATCGACTTCTAAAATGCCACCATTAGCACTTGGTGTCGGTTTATGAGTAAAAAATACCAAAGTGATTACCGTTACTGGAAAACGGTAATTTTGGGAACTCGCAATTGATTCTACCATCGCGCAGCATTGGTAGTACAAAAAACGATCATAAGTGTCAGAATAGTGAGCATGTTGCATTTCAATAACGAGCCGATTTTTATTATCTTGGGCAAACAGATCAAATTTGAAATTCACATTTCCCACAATGGGATAAAAAGCTTTGTCATTTTCCACTTCATCGATCTCAAGCTTATCGATTTGGAGAAAATCTTTAACCAGTGCTTTAAATAGAACTGGCTCACTAAACGCCTTTTTGAAAATGACATCGTAACGCAAGGGGGCTACTTTCATTGTCTTTATCCTTTTTGATAAATGGCACATTCAGAACGCTCACACCGGATACTGGTGTTGCATGAATAGTATCACATTTGGCTCTTTCTCGTTCCCACGCTCTGCGTGTTCTCGTTCCCACGCTTCGCGGCGGAATGCATGCATCGACGCTCTGCGTCGAATTATCAAAAACGCCAGCTATACCTAACACCGCCCAACAATAGACACACGAATAACAGCACCACAACTAAAGCATTACCAAAACGGATATATGGCGTTGCCCCTTCATAAGCTTGGGCGCTAGCAATTAAAGTCATGATTTTAAATTGCGGCGCTTGCTTTGTGATTTGACCTTTATTATCAATCACCGCTGAAATGCCAGTATTCGTAGCACGGAGCAAATAGCGCCCACTTTCCAAGGCACGCATACGGGCAATTTCTAAATGTTGATGCGGCGCAATCGAATCTCCAAACCAAGCATCATTGCTCACATTCACTAACAACTTCGCGCTGGGTAAACTATTGCGTATTAATGCCCCAAATGCATCTTCATAACAAATGGAAACCCCTATCGCTTGCCCCGCACTATAGAGATTGTCTTGTTGAGCTTTCCCTGCCGAAAAGTCTGACATGGGCACCTCAAGCAATTTTAAAAACTCTCCAAGGAGAAATTGCAAGGGTATATATTCTCCAAAGGGCACCAAATGGTGTTTATTGTAAGAACCCGGTTGAGTGCCTATACTCACCACACTATTAAAGTATGCACCATTTTCCGTCATCACAGGAATGCCGATTATAAACTCGCTACCATAAGTTATACGCTGCTTGGCTAACTTTTTAAAAAAATC
>LUTY01000414.1 GCA_001640045.1 Candidatus Thiomargarita nelsonii
TTTGACTGCAAAACTGATGCCAATAGTTCTGGTAACATTAGGCTTCAGAAAAATAGAGCCATGAACCACCCGTATGTGACTTAAAAATGTCAGGTGCTGTTGTTAAACTGACTGTTATTAAGTTAACCCTAAAAATGGCAACCATATTATGCAGTAGCGGTGCCATTAGCGATTTAGTTTTAGCAGAAATCCAAAGCCATTTGGATGAAATGGTGTTTGCCTTTCTCAGCTTTCAAGAGTTGCTGGGCAACGCTCTGTGTTGTCACAAAAAACTTCGGAAATTTCGGTCAAAATCATCGATTTTGGCTTAGTGAAAGTCGCGCCGTCGTTTGGGCAAGTAATGAGTCTGAAGCAAAGTCGCTCTGGTTTAAGTTTATTAGCGCAATCGGTGAGATTTGGCACGAGGAATTATGCGCCAGCAACAAGGGGGGAATGGTTTGTCGGGACAAGAAAAACCAATTCCAGCAGAACCATCCAGCATGATGCGAGTGGATAGAGGAAATGGTGGAATCAGTTGGATGAAAATTGGAAAAGGGTTTTCAAGAATGGGTTATCACGCTATTAATCCGTTTAGCACATCCATTGTACTAATCCGCGCTGGTGTGTTTTTGGTTTTTAATCTGTGAAATCCGCGAAATCGGCATAATCCGCGATTCAAGGTTTGGTTTTGAAATAGCAAAATCCGCGCTTGTCGGTGTGGAGTGACATAAAAACCTTGAATCACGGATTATGCGGATTTCACGGATTTAGCGGATTAAAAACCTAAATAATTAGGTACTGAGTCATAACCGCTAAGGCGCCCTACATGGCACTACCTCGACATAGAAATCAATCAATACAGACATCAAAAAATTTATCGTAGATTATTAAACTATATTAATGTATCCTAATCCTCTCTCCTGAGAGACATTATCATTTGTGGAGGAATAGCATGACTGATGTCGTTGCAACCAACCAGACTATTTTAGTCGTGGGAGGTGGAATTAGCGGGATGACCGCCGCGTTAGAAGCCGCTGAATGTGGCAAAGACGTGATATTGATCGAAAAAAACCCGTCCCTTGGTGGGCGCGTGTCACAATTATACAAATATTTTCCTAAAATGTGCCACCCAACTTGTGGCATGGAAATTAACCTGCGTCGTATTAAAGCTAATCGTCATGTACGTGTTATCACCATGGCTGAAGTCGCTGACGTAACCGGGAATAGCGGTAATTATACCGTCAATATCAAACTATCTCCGCGTTATGTCAATGAAAACTGCACAGCCTGTGGCGCCTGTCGGGATGCCGTTGAAGCTGAATTTGATGACGGCAACCATATTATGCAGTA
>LUTY01000415.1 GCA_001640045.1 Candidatus Thiomargarita nelsonii
GAGGGTTTCTAAACTCACTTGGTGATGAAAACGAACTAAGCTATATTTTTGGGTAATCAACTTTTCCCGTGCTTTTTCTTGTGTGGGATCATAGTAGCGGTGGCAATAGCCGTTACATTCTAAAACCAACATCAACTTGGCGACAAAAAAATCAACCTTATATGGACCAATCGGATAGTTAAAATGCAAGTCAAAACCTTCAAACACTTTAGCCAACACTTTTTGCCATTGGACTTCGGCTGAGGTTTCTGGTTTTGCAAAAGAGCCTATTTGTCCAAAGACTTGCTTTTTGAGTTCAATGCCAATAACAGAGTCCATCCCCAAAGCGATTTTGGTCACATCATCAAGGTGATAACCATTCATCCGTGAGGCTTTACCGCCAAAAGAACGAATAGTTGCTGCATCTAGTTGAATGGGTTGGATGTCGTTTTTGTGTTTTCTGAGGTTGGATGGGTAGCCATTTCCTAAGATTACCCATTAGGACAACAACTACCTTCCACCTTTTGCCCCGTGCAGCTTTCACCGCATTGCGCTCTCCAGAGCAACTTTTTAAGCTTGATAGTCCGAGGGGTTTGCCAGTCATCCGACTGAGCCCTTTTTCCATCAAACCGCTACTCCTGCAACCCTTCCCCTTCTCCCACTATTAATGGGACGTATCGTTTGGCTTTGACAGTTAGCCGAGTACTACGATTGCTCCGTTGTCATAGGAATTGCGTACCGATGACAATCCCCTAGTTAAGACTGATTCGAGGTCCTAATGATGGTACTCATGGAGTCATTTAGCGCTTTACGTAAGCGTGGCCCCAATCAGACATTTAGTACATTCAGTTTTCTTTAATGTGCTATAATTGGTAACGGGTATCACTGGAATTCCCGCTTGGTCTCATTTTCCAACCATGACTTGAGTTCAGGCAGTATGGCTTTTACCTTGTGTGGCCTAGCTGAGTCACCTATTGGGCATACCAGTGCCCTTATGACCCTTTTAAAAACATGCTACTGTCCCCCTTGACTTTCGCCTCAAGGTAAGTTTTTGCTTTATACATCTAATGTCAATGCAACGTCCTCCGACTGTTATGCGGCATCGAAATGAGGCTTTTATAACATTTTTGCCTTTGTCAAACTTTGGCCGTGTTTTGTATATAAGGCTTTAGCTCTTTGGCGAGTCGCGATGCTTCTTCGCTTTTAAATGGATATCCCATGATTTGATCGTCCCTGCGGCATACAGCTAAGTGGCCGAGCCATCTTCGTATTTATACTTTGCACCGTCACAATTTGCGCTTTTGTCATTTCGCGGTTATAAAGTGCGTTTTAGTGATCGCCTCAGTGCC
>LUTY01000416.1 GCA_001640045.1 Candidatus Thiomargarita nelsonii
ACATAAAATGCAGCGACAGGCACCACAGTCTCGCCTCATTTGTGCTTGGGGTGAAGACGGTGCTTATGGCTTGGAAACCGATGGCACTTTATGGCATAACCCCGCCTATCCGCCACCGCAGGTGGTGGATACGCTGGGCGCAGGGGATACTTTTAACGCTGGCATTATTGATAGCTTGTGCCGCCAACAAGATTTGTCAACTGCACTCAACCATGCCTGTCGGTTGGCAGGTAAAAAATGTGGGCAGGTAGGCTTGTCGATTTTAACGACATAAACATGTATTATTATTTATGGACGTCCAAGATAAATCTTGGACTCCTCTAAACCATAATAAGGAGCACACTTATGCAACAGATAACAACTCACTGGATACTTATTTTTGCCAGCCTTTTTTTAATCTTAGACCATTCTGTTAGAGCAGAAGAGGAAAGTACGGTAGTGGAAGACAATACGGCATACGGATTGATTCCAACTGTGGTAAAGGGTAACACAGCATTTGCACTTGATCTGTATGCTCAACTGAGCAAAGAAAGCAATGCTAACCTATTTTTCTCTCCCTACAGTCTCTCAACAGCCCTCGCTATGACTTATGCGGGTGCAAAAGGGGAAACGGACAAACAAATGTCTCAAGTGTTACATTTTCCGAAAAATCAAGCAGAACTTCACCCTGCCTTTCTTCATTTGCAAGATCAAGTGAATGAAGTCAATCAAAAGGGTGAGATTGAACTACACATTGCTAATGCACTTTGGGGACAGAAAAGACATTCACTTGATGCAGAGTTTAAAGAATCCTTGAGCAATTATTACAAGGCAGCCTTGAATCAAGTTGATTTCAAAACAGAAACAGAAAAAGTCCGCCAGGACATCAACCTGTGGGTAGAGATAATCACTCACCATAAAATAAAAGAGCTTGTAAAAGCTGGCATCCTCAATCATCTGACCCGTCTTGTCCTTGTCAACGCTATTTACTTCAAAGGTAACTGGGCAAGTCAATTCAAGCACAGTGATACCAAAGATGCACCGTTTTGGGTGAATCAAAAACAGCCTGTCAATGTGCCAACGATGAACCAGAAACACTTTTTCAACTATATGGCAAACGACAAGATTCAGATACTTGAACTGCCCTACACGGCACCGGATACGCCCCTTGGACTGTCTCATTATAATAATAGCTTATCTATGATAGTCCTACTTCCACAACAACGTGACGGACTGGCTGAGTTGGAAAGTTCACTCAATACACAACAACTTGAAAAATGGTTGGGCCGCTTTTTAATAACCCAAGTTGCTACCTATAAACCTACGGGATTTTGGATACCCTGTCGC
>LUTY01000427.1 GCA_001640045.1 Candidatus Thiomargarita nelsonii
TATAGCGAATGTGAGCAAAACAAAATGGTTTTTTGGGCTTGTTTAAATTGCATGATGCGGTCAAAAGATTTTCGTGCAAATCCACCATCACCGACCTGAACCAGCCAATGCCCCTTGATGACTTGCCATTTCAATACCTAAACTTAAGCCACCAGTCATAGTAAAACCATACTCAGATAAAGCTTTAGCAAATTGCCAAGAAATTTGTCTAGCAAAGCGGCTGGCTCGCCGTGTTCCTATAATTGCCAATTGAATATTATTCAATAATTTATAATCTCCTTTGACAAATAATAAAGGTGGGGGATCATAAATTTCAGCTAACCTAAATGGATAATTTAAATCAAATAAAGTTAAGACATGATGATTTTTTTGATCTAGCCATAACATATCCTTTTCTACTGCACTCCAATTAGGATGCCACTGTTTAGCTTCAAAAACGGCACGCGGATTACCATAATATTGAATTAAGCGTATAAAATGAATAGGAAATAAAGGAACATGAGCTAAAGCTAACCAATATTCTATATCTTCAATTAAAGGCATTTGTTAAAATTAGACTCCAACATTTAGGAGTCCAAGATTTATCTTGGGCGTCCACTCGTCCAAAATAAATTTTGGACTCCAAAATACTTACAAAAAATCCGTATCTCCGCTCATCAACCACCAATGCCCCTCAATTTCTTCTGGTGGAACTCCTTGACACCAGATACTGTGAGGAATTTGAATATCTAAGTCATGCTGTTCAGCCTTAGGAAAGGCAGTCACAAAATTTTCTGTTATCCATACAATCACTTGCTGCATACCGCTGGCCATACATCGCACTTGCTTGATAACTTCTGGCAGATGCTTTAAGTCACCTATGAAGTCCATAATGCGACACGTTTCATCTTGACGATGGATCACGACGACGCCCAGTGCTTGACCACTAAAACGTCTACTCACCAAAAGTAGTTCATACTGTTTGTGCGGATGCAAAAGATAGCGATGTTGCACATAGTCCCAATCGCGCACTCCCACTAACGCCTGTTGCAAGCACGAGGCCATTTTTTTCCATAATGTATTGATAATTATTTTATTTTTGTGTCGCTGCTGTGGCTGTAAATGGCGAATGCGTGTCCACAAATGGGGTTTAGCTGTGCTTGATGCCCAACGCAGTTCGCTCATCTTTCCCACCGGTGCATATAAGCCTAAATGTTGTGCCAGTTTTAGGTGACGTTGATTGGGAAAGCCGTAGCCTAACCAGGTTCGCGCTCCATAGCCAACATAGCATTCTGGAAAGGTGGCTGCCGTTAAAAAAAAGGCACCGCGCCGTGTGAACTTGCTACGCTCTTTAGCCGATACCATCACATCAGCAATTTGTATGGCTAGCTTAGGCTGTCCAAAATAGTGGATTTCACGTATGATTGCGCCATAATGCGCTACCATCTTGCCGTTATGCCACGCGGCAATGCCTAGCCCACGTTCTTGCCCATATTTCCATTCCCAGTGGGCATCACTCATTTGTTCGGGTGCAAAGACTTCGCTAAATAAGGCTCTGACAGCGTCTTTATCTTGTGGGGTAACACTGGTTATTTTCCAGCGCGGCGCTTTGGTTTTCGCAAACTTTAATAAGACATAGCCATAACGACCATCACGGTATTTTTGTTGATATTCACGTAAAACGCTTAATAAATCATCTAGTACGTCTGTCAACAAAGTGGCACGATGTTTTTCTATCACCCAAAGCAAATAGTCTACAAAGGGCGCAGCCTGTGCAGATAAATCCACTTGTTCACTCAACTCGAACCCACAGTGTTGGGCTTGGGCAAGCGTATAATTCAGCAAAGGTAAACTGGCAACATCTTTTGGTGTGCGCCGTAAACTCACTTCATCAGCTATCAATATCAAGCCATGCTCCGCCAATAAACTGTACGCTTTGTTAAAAAGTGCCAAGGATTGTATATATTGTGCAGATTCTTGCAATAAGATGACATCGTAGCTTTCAGCGGGCGCAGAAAACGCTTCCAAAGTGACACATTCTAAGGTGACATTCTCTTTAACGCGCTGTTGAGTGAGAGCAATTTGTTGGGGATCGGGACTGATACCTGTGACAGTATAGCCGCGCTGAGCCAGTTCTAATGCAGTTGTGCCTAAGCCGATACCGACTTCTAAAATACGGCAAGGGGGCGGAGGTAAGCGGGCTAACAAGAAGTCGGTGGCGCGTTGTTGAACTTCACGCGCTGAGGTCTTCGGTATTGATTCTCCTTTTTTAAATAAGCCATAGTGTAAATAGTCCACATTGCCTTCTTGCAAGTAGAGACTTTGGGCATAGATGTTTAGGGGAAAAGCTAAATTGGCATAGTTCCTGGTTTTTTCTGTCATAATTGATCTGTCATTTGGGTTACAAAATACTTGTATCAGTTTTTTGATTAGAATATAATGCGCTTTTCAGTTTTTTTTAACTCAGGAGGTTGATTGAGGCAAACCGTTGGTTTCTCAATCCTCCGTGTATCATTCACACCTCAAATCTGTGTGTGGGAGGGAAATAATGCCAACACCATTTCCAGGCATGGACCCCTATTTGGAAAAACCTGGTTTGTGGGTGCAAATTCATGCCAGTTTAATTGTTGATATACAAAGATTTTTAACACCTTTGCTGCGCCCCCGTTACAATGTTGCTATTGAACAGCGCACTTATTTGACCTTTTTGTCGCCCGATGAGCAAAGTAGCGGTATTCCAGATATTTTATTAGCCTCACCGATAGACGAGGATGATGATGATATCGCCGTTGCGACAGCACCCATGGTGACTCGTCCCTTAGTCAGTGAGTTACCGATGCCACAGGTGGTGACTGAACGTTATTTAGAAGTGCGAGATGCTGTCAATAAAGAAGTCATTACTGTTATAGAAGTTTTATCGCCGGCGAATAAAAAGGGGCGTGAAGGTCGCGCACAATATGAACGTAAGCGACTTAAAGTCCTGGCAAGTTTAACAAATTTGGTTGAAATTGATTTAATCAGGGCTGGTAAACCATTTCCAATGAAAGTTAAACGAGCCAGTCACTATCGGATTGTTGTCAGTCGTAGTTGGCAACGTCCAAAGGCAGATATTTACTTATTTGGGGTACGTGACAAAATCCCAGATTTTCCCATTCCGTTACAAGAAGGTGAAACTGAACCAGTTTTACCCTTAAATCAAATTTTACATGAACTCTATGATTTAGGTGGCTATGATTTAGCCATTGACTATCGCAAAAAAACAGAGCCACCTTTAGCGGAGAAAGATGCGAAATGGGTGGCGCAAATTCTGGGAAACAAAGATTAAAAAACAAACGCTCTTACCACCTATCAATTCTATCTTTCTTTCAAATTTGTACCCAACGACGTGGCAAAGTCACAACTCCAAGCTCTAAACCCTGTTGATGCACGTTAATTTTGGTAGGGAGATTGGCTGAGTCATATATGTGGATAGCATTTTCACACACCAAATACACCGCAATCCAATATTCACCTTTTAATAAGGCTAACTGTGCAAAGTGTACTCTGACTTTGGCATGTCCTTGGGCATCGCGTTTAATGGTCAAACCGTCATGTTTTGTGCCAGCACTGGTAATCATCCGCCCATCGGCACTGTGTATCACTAAACCGATGCTAGGGGGTGGCAATTTGGGATCGGAGGCAAAGCCTATCGTGAGACATAATTCACTCTTAAGGCTTAAAGCATCTAAGCTTGGTCCCGTTATGGCTGGCAGCTCGGATTGGTTTGCCTCCGACACGGATTGC
>LUTY01000418.1 GCA_001640045.1 Candidatus Thiomargarita nelsonii
AGGATTTTTTAAAGGAATATTTTGGGGTTATAATCTTCATTATTCAATCCGTTTATTCCCCTAATCCGTTGTACTAAATGGATGGTATGGGAATTGGAGCCCGAATAAGGCGATTTAAAAAACACTGAGTACAGCTCAGCTAAGACAACGAATAAATCTATGAGCCTTTTGGATTGTAGATTATCACATCAATCTTGTTATAGAGATTAAATCTTCTCTTCTAATTTTTGGAGCGAATAAAATGGAAACAACTATTTCTGTTAATCCGGTTAATCAACTATTACCGACACTACAAGCTTTACAACGTGCTGATAAATGGCGTATTGTGCAAATTTTAATCTCGCAACTGGCACAAGAAGAAGGCATAGAACAACCGCAAGATAAATCTCCGGTTTGGACACCCTATAATGCATTTAATGCGGCTGATACTTTGTTAAATATGCTGGCTGAAGACAAACAACAGGAAACCCAACATGTCTGAAGTCGAACGATTTGCATTTCCCCAAACTGATAATCAATTAGGCATGGCAAGCAGTTTACCTTATTTGCCCCTCACTTTGAATTATCAAAATCGTGAATTGACAGTTTCTGGCTTGTTAGATACCGGAGCTACCATCAATGTGATGCCTTATCAAATCGGTTTGCAACTGGGAGCCTCGTGGGAACAACAAACTACACCAGTGCAATTAACTGGAAATTTAGCTAATTTACCTGCTTATGGGTTGATTGTCACCGCAACTGTGGCGCGATTTCCACCAATACGTTTAGCTTTTGCATGGACACTAGCAGAGAATGTGCCTTTGATTTTAGGGCAAGTTAATTTTTTCCTAGAATTTGATGTATGTTTTTTTTCGTTCACAAGGCGTATTTGAAATACGTACCAAAATTTAGCCACAAAACAAACAAATTAAACCTACAACGGACTCACTCGCGGAGCGAATTACTTATATCCCTTGTGATCACTTGAAACCCTTGAAACAACGGAGCTGGCGACGTTCATCGTTTCAAGGGTTTTTAATGGTCCCAAAAGGCGATTTAAAAAACACTGAGTACATCAGGAACGACAACGAATAAATATATGAGCCTTTTGGGTTTATTCCTTGTACTCACAGATTATCATTTGCAGTTTGCTGTGCGTCCAAGCAGGCATTCCGCAGCGAAGCGGCGGAACGAGGATAAAATCGGGAAACGCTATATCATTAATCTTTCATTTAAAAAAGAGTGCAACAATGACACAATTTCTTCAAAATCTCTTGAGGGGTGTTGGCTCAGTTGTGGATATTTATCCTAGTGATAGAGTGAGAAAAATACATCCGTACCAA
>LUTY01000419.1 GCA_001640045.1 Candidatus Thiomargarita nelsonii
GACAGAGTACTAGGAAAGAGGATACGTTTTATCATGCACTTAGAGTACAAAGTTCGGCAGGGAGATGACATCGCTAGTATTGCGTACCAGTATGGTCTTTTGCCAGAAACTATCTGGAATGATCCAACCAATGTGGCATTACGTAATAAACGAAAGGATCCTTATGTCCTTTATCCCGGAGATATTGTGTTTATACCAGAGACAAGAATTAAGGAGGAGCGTGGCAGTACTGAAAAGCGACACCGATTTCGTCGTAAAAGCGTACCCGAGGTATTGCAGGTGCGTCTTCTCGATGAAGACGGAAATCCGATTGCCAATGTAGAATACATACTTGATGTCGATGGAAATCTGAAACGGGGGACTACAAATGAAAACGGTGTCGTTAGACAGAATATTCCTCCTAATGCTTCACAGGGAAAGCTCATTATCGAAAGCATTGGAGCAGAATACGAACTTCTCCTTGGAGGGGTAGATCCTCTTGACACCACTACCGGCCTTCAAGCACGGTTGAATAATCTTGGATTTGCATGTGGTCCTGTTGACGGCGAGCGGGCTGATAGAACAGAAGGGGGAATTGCGGACTATCGTGAGGTAGTCGAATTGTCGGATGCCGATGAGAATGATAACAATCTGAAGCAACACATTAAACAACAGCACGGTTCGTAACTAAGGGAGGTGGTAAGATGTTCAATGTTGAAGATGACACAAGTCTTAGAGCGTCTACTTACGCTCGACCTCTAAACTATGTTTTTGATCGAAGATTAGGAGGCAAAAGGGGTGGCTTTAGGTACGTTTTTGATCAAGGTAGTTTACGGTGTTCTTATGCTGCTCAATCTGGTGAAAGAACCTGTCTAGTATCCAGGCATGAGCAAAGTACTATCAGTCGTGATCGGCCCAGTTTCGTTTACCTTGACTGCGGATGCTGGGTTGACAATTCAGATGGCAACAATACGCCACAACGAGACTTCGGTTTAGTCTGTGGACCGCATGTATATTCGTGCGAGTTCGTTGGGAACCGCTCCGCTCGGAGGAGTCGTATCCCGAGTGTCCAAAGATTGTTTAGCGAGTTAGCCAAGCTGGGCTGTGGTGTGATGGTACGAAAGTATGCTCGGGCACGCCCGCCAATGGCTCGTACTACTCCAAATGATCCCACCCTGTATCTTTTTCTTGGCGATCTCCATATGCCTCCTGCAAGTTGGTTCTATAACAGGAATGAGCTTATCGGTCTCACTACTGGTATGGTACGTGATCCGCCAGTATGGCTGGCGAACACCACCGCAATGCGTCGCCAACCAAACAATTTGCTACGCAACTATTATAG
>LUTY01000420.1 GCA_001640045.1 Candidatus Thiomargarita nelsonii
CGTATTTTAATAAAAATACAGAAAAATCAAATATATACTTAACTTAATGGCATTGCTTTTATCGCATCGGGATCACGAAATTTTTTGTTTTTGTATAAATTGGCGGGTACTTTTGGAAATTCCACGCGAATCGCTGGAATATCGCCTAAAAACCAAGCTTCTAATTCTTCAATCGCAATACGATGTAAAACAACATGCCCCTTTTTCTTAATAACAACGTGACTTGCCTTCGACAATGCTTGTTTAAGCTGTTTGCAATTATCATTATCTCTATCCACTAAAACCACAATTCGCCAATCTGAGGGCAGAAAATTCGCGTAAGCTTGCATTCGCTTGGGTAAGCGTTTCAACAGTTTTTTCTTATCTTGAAAATTATGGATAACAAAAGTATGTTGGGAGCCAATCATTTTGGGAATCAGTATTTTTAACGTCATTTCCATTGATGGTTCTTCTACTAAAAATTCGATATGCATAATAACTACCTAATAAGGTAAACCTCTTAAATAGCCTTCTGACCATAAATCGCCTAATCCTTCTTCAGTTTCGATGAAATGTTTTGCATGAGGAATTTCATCAGCGCGTGTAATCGTGGCATAACCGTCATCTTCTCGTTGAAAAATCCAAAGAGATTTTGCATCTTTGATGGTATTCACAAAAAAAGGCGAATGCGTAGAAGCGAATACTTGAGATTTTTGTGAATAGATTCTTAATTCTTCACTTAAAGGTTCTAGTAATTTATGATGTAAGCCATTTTCTGGTTCTTCAATGCAAAGTAATTGTGGTGGTTTGGGATCGTTCAGTAAAATTAAATAAGCCAAAAGTTTCAAAGTGCCATCGGATGCAAATCTGGCTAAAAATGGTTTGGTAAAGGGTTCATCTTTAAACAACAACGCTAGTCTGCCATCAATAGTTGGCTCTGAATCAACATGCTCTAGTTTAGGCACACGTTCAACCAGCCGTTGCAAAATATTTTGCACGCTTTCTGGGTGTTCATCTGCTAAATATTGCACCACGTTGGCAATATTATCGCCTTCACGGGAAAGGTGTTCCACTGCGCCAGCCTCAAAGGCTAATTGGATGGCTTTTGGGATTTGTTGAGCCCCCTGAAAAGTTGTCACAAAGGCATCATAAATCAGAGGGGCATGCTTTTTTTGGGCTCGCTCAAAGGCGATTTGATGAATCTGCAACAAGGCTTCGACAGATTCTACTGTATCAGGATAGGTTTCCATAAACTGCAAATAATCGGCGATGTTGTTTGATGCTTTGGTTAATTGAAAAATCGCATGAATCGCGTGACGATTGAGTGCCGATTCTGGTTTTA
>LUTY01000421.1 GCA_001640045.1 Candidatus Thiomargarita nelsonii
CCGTTCCCCGGGTTCAGCAGAATTCACAAAGGCAAATTCACCTTGGCTACGCCACTGTGCAAAATGGGAATCACCCATCATAGCCCGACAGAGGTTCAAAAAGTTTAAAGCCGGTGCTAACAACACAAGGGACTGTATCTGCGGATGTCGCTCTGCCAACCATAAGGCAATTAAGCCGCCAAAACTCGAACCAATAATTGTCACTGGCGAATTTGGTAATAATGCTTCCACTTGTTGAATTTGCCGAGTTAAGCTGAAATGATAAAAATCACTTGGATTTAAATCAGGAATCTGCAAGCTTAACCCCCGTTGCTCAAAGCATTGTTTCAAAAATTGAGCTTTACTCGATTGTGGACTTGATGCCCAGCCATGTAGGTAGAAAAATAAGTATGGTTAAAAAAGCGAAAAAAGTTTTGCAATTTGTTTTTGATTATGATTATAATGTGTGGGCAGTAGGGACTACCCACCCGCTCACGCCGAGCCAGGCGATTGAAACCTTGCATAATGAATGCAGTCCCAAACATTCCTGTACCACCGGTTCACGCCGAGGCAGGCGATTGAAACAGGAGATTCAAGATTGAGCCGTTGAGTTGGTCCGGTCTCACTGGGTCACGCCGAGGCAGGCGATTGAAACGTCCTTTGCAACTTCCCCTGAAGCTGCGAATTAAGTCTCACCGGCTCACGCCGAGGCAGGCGATTGAAACCAACTGTGATGTAACCAGTCCCAGACATTACGGTCTCACCGGGTCACGCCGAGGCAGGCAATTGAAACTCTATCAAGTTAGACGGTTTTAACTCTAAATTTTGTCTCACTGGCTCACGCCGAGACAGGCGATTGAAACTAAATTGAAGAGCCACCACGGACTGCCCACATTGTCTTACTGGTGACCGCCGAGGCAGGCTATTGAACGCATCAATTCCAACTACAAAAAAAGCCCCAAGGCTATGAAGTCTTGGGGCTTTTTTTTGTGTGCTTTAGGCGTCCTCGATTTAATTCAGACATCTGAATTAAATCGAGGACGCCTTTCATACCATCAAAAACGCCTGAATCGCTTGCCACAATTGCGCTTGCACATTTACCAAGCGATGATCACTTTCAAATTCAACTAAATTAATCCAAGGGCGAGTGGCAGCAAAGTCACGAGACGTTTGTATCGGTACCACCTCATCTTGATTGCCATGCAAAATTAAGCTGGGAATGCGCCGTTGCAAGTCGGCATCAACATACTGGTGCAGATCCTCTATAAAAGCATAACTTATCAACCGTTCCCCGGGTTCAGCAGAATTCACAAAGGCAAATTCACCTTGGCTACGCCACT
>LUTY01000422.1 GCA_001640045.1 Candidatus Thiomargarita nelsonii
TGTCGTTCTGAGTTGAGCAGTATCCAATTCAATCCGATCATGCACAAAAGCTTCCCGCAAAAACGAATAACCACAAGCGATTGACCAACGATGCCCTGGATGGTGGCACCACCTTCTCACAATTAAAATCATACGACGCTGCCCGGGTCTTTATGAATCCTGGCCACCCTGAGGTTCTTTATCTTGTCGGCAATTATTCCAATGCCATCGTCAGCCATGATGGCGGACAGAGCTGGTTTGAAAAAATAAAGGCTACTGCCACGCCTGGACTGGCCAGGGGGTATAAAAAGGCTATCAGAGGAGAACTGGCGGGCATCGTTGCCAATCCTAAAAATCCTGACGAGGCGGTCGCCTTTTCTCAGGCCACTCTTTGGAAGACCACAGATGGCGGCAAGACTTTCAAGGAAAGTTCCAGTCTATTCACCGGATATGCCTGGGCTTGGTATAATACCGCCCTCGCCTTTGATGCCTTTGATCCACAAAGGCTGGCATTCTTCAACCTTGACGTGGGCATGACCCTAACCACCACTGGGACAGACTATTTTGTCTGGCGAAACCAGCATGCCTGGGATTGGTACACCACTTTCATTGACAATGGCAAGGGCGGGACAGCCAGGCGGGTACCCTGGGTGGGCACCAATTCCGGCAGTTTCCAACCCATCCCCGGCTCCCAGGTCATTGTCGCCTCCATTGGTCGCTATTTTCTAACCCTCCTGATGCGTTCTGAAGACAGTGGCCGTACCTGGGAATTGGTGCAAAAGCGCAAAGAGGGGGAGATATACCGAGATCTATATGAAATGAATGAATTTGTGGCCTTTCATCCGAAGGCACCCAACGTGGTCTATGCTGGCAATAAGATATCCGATGATGCTGGCCGAACCTTTGTAGACATTGATTTCGGTAGCTTCGGCCCGGCTAAAATTCTGGGGATGTCCCTTTCCCAGCCGGATACGGTTTATGCTATGCACATTCATTTGCTAAAGATTCTCCGTTCGGACGATAGGGGAAAAACCTGGCGCTTGTACTCAGCGCCTGGCTGGCAATTCAAAAAACTTGATCGGATTCCAACCTTTGCAGTGGATCCTGTGGACCCTGATCTGGTTTACAGCATTGACGAAAAAGGTGATCTGGCTCTGTTTGACGGTTTAAGGTGGTACAGCACAGGGGTGTTAGCGCAAGTAGGCGGACTTGAAGTGGGCAATTTCGTTAGAACCATCGCGATAGATCCCAATCATCCCGAAGTCATCTACGCTGGGATGTTCGCGAGTGGTCGCTCTGGCATTTGGCGCACTATTGACGGTGGCGAGAACTGGGAAGA
>LUTY01000423.1 GCA_001640045.1 Candidatus Thiomargarita nelsonii
TCAGGCAGATGCTTCGATACATACGCCTGATGATAATTGGGTTTTTGGTAAAAACATCTACAGAGTAGCCTTGGGCTTGCCATTTTAGCGCATTTAAACAAAGACGTTCACGCTTGTTTAACAAGCCAAAAAATTGTTCCAAACATCGTTGGAGATTAAACTGATTCTCCTGTTGTTCATGTTGTTCCTTACAGGATTCATAATATTGAGCATCTCGCTCTAAGTAATTATTGTCCTCGTCCATCTCTCTATCAAGTTGACTTAGAGGAATACTTGGCACTTCTTTGCCTCCTTTGTGCAAATAATCAATTGCAACATTTTTTGCAATTTTATACAGATAGGGTAAGAGTTTTGAATCCTCTTTGAGGCTGAGAATGTTTTTAAAAAATTTATGAAAAATCTCTTGTAAAAGATCATCCACATCACTTTCAGGGATACGGTATTTGAACACATAACAACGTATCAATTTAATATACCTACTATACAAAACGGTGTAACCCTTAGTCCCTTCGTTGCGTATATCTTCTAAGGCGCTTTTATCATCCATCCGCCACTCCTGAAATTGTCAATTAAGTACTGAAAGTAAACTGTTAACTAATACCATAGAACAAAGAATGTTATTTGTAACAGCTTTGGTTTTGCTTAGTTAGTTATATAAGACATAGCTGAAAAAAAAAATGTGAGGCTTATTTTAATAAACATAAGTACATCAATGATTTATATATAAAAAATAGATATTAATTTTAATTATAAGCTCAAAAGTATCACTGATGCAGGAAGGCGGAAGTTTCCATCCATCTAGTACAACGGATTCGGGGAATAAACGGATTGTTCATCGAGGGTTATCCGTTTATTCCCCAAATCCGTTGTACTAAGGGGTGGCTCATGTGAGGGTAAAATTTTTGCTCGTTTCAACTTATTGTATTTATTTATGTTTACATAATGAGGTTCTAAATCAGCCTCACACTTTCCTTTAGCTACCGTCTAAATAGAACATAAGTAATTTTTGATTAATTGCTTTGTTTATTCCCTTAATAATAGAGGTTGAAATTATGAGAATATCTCATTTACTAATGGCAAGTCTTTTGCTTTTCTCTGCACAAGCAAATGCAGTAATAAGTCTGGATCTTATTAAAGATTCTGGAGATCGGGAAACGTCATCGTCTGTGTCTGTATATGACAATGATTATTCGGCAGACAGCACTGGTTTTCGTTTGAGACTGGGTTTAGGTTCTGTTGAAGAAAGTAGGATCGAGTTTTATCTCAGCCAGTCTGAGATTGATGATGAAGATCTCTTCAATATCGGTAAAGAGCTG
>LUTY01000424.1 GCA_001640045.1 Candidatus Thiomargarita nelsonii
TTCATCCGCACCTTCGCCGACTTGACAAACGATAACACCATTATCACGCGCCAGCTCGTGCCGCTAGTCGTGTTAGTGGGACTCATGTTGCTCCGCGCCACCCTTGAAGGATTCCAACGACCGCGTCTGCGCCGTCAGACTGCCACCCTCGCGCTCACGGTGCTGGGCATGATTGCTATGGCGGTGCAGTTAGCGTTACTGTTTAGTTATCAAGCACAACTGGGCTTTGTGTTTGGGCGCATTGCCCTGCTCAATGGCGTGTTTATGACGGGACTTGCACTCGGTGCTGGTGGCATCGGTCAAGGTCTGACACGCACCAAGCGGCCAGCATTGGCCTTAGTGGGATTGATGGCACTAGTGACGGTGGGTTTGGTGACATTACCGACCTTCCTGGCAACACTCAGCGGATTGGATAGCCTCTGGCTGGAGGGAATTTATCTCCTATTAGCGGTATCGGTGGGATTATTGACTGGCGTGGGTTTTCCGCTTGGCGTACATCTGGCTCACCTTGATGCGCGGGACGTATTGCGAACCAGTGGCCTCATTGAGGCGGCGGATCACTTGGGAGGTGCCTTGGGTGGACTATTAACTGGGGCTTTGTTAGTGCCTATTCTGGGAATTGCAGATACTTGTTATTTATTGGCACTGTTCGCATTAATTTCGCTGATTCCCGTCGTTTATGCTCACAACGCGCCCTCCTCGATCCCGCTGGAACGAGGCTATCGGGCATTTCCATATCCCTTACTGTCTTGGGGACTTGCCTTCGGCGTGATCACGGTGTTTGTGCTTTTTTTACTGGCACGCGGCGCCGAGCCGGGACCAACGGTACGCTTTGACGAGGCGACACTGACCACGGTGAGCCAGTCCAATTCATTTGAGTTCCGCGAACAACCCATGCCCCATTATTTGGGTAGCGGCGTGACTGAGCGTCCTCCTGATGTGCTGAAAAACACCATTTCTCTCGCTTCAATGACGGTGGCAGCCGATGTGCGCGGCTATGCAGGGCCTATCAATTTGCTGGTGTCTGTGGATGAAGCCGGTATCCTGCGGGGAGTACGCTATATCGAATCGGACGAGACACCGGCTTACATCGCGGATATTGACAAATGGCTGGCAGCACTGAGCGGGCAGGATATTTCATACCCGTTAACACTCGAAAACATTGATGCCCTCAGTAGTGCCACCATCAGTAGCCGCGCCGCTTTAGAATCCATCAATCGCGCAGCACAAGCGGGGGGCAAAGCAGCCTTTGGAAAATCATTCGCCCCCATCGAGCCGGTGAAAGCATGGCAAAACATCGAATTTCTGATGACGCT
>LUTY01000425.1 GCA_001640045.1 Candidatus Thiomargarita nelsonii
TGAAGGTGATTGCGGTGCCTGTCTGATTTTAGTCGGTAAATGGGATGGCAATACCGTCTCTTATCAACCCGTCAATTCATGTTTGTTGCCTTTGGGAGAAATTGAGGCTAAACATATTGTCACCATTGAAGGCTTGAAAAACAATGATTTAACGCCTATTCAAGCCGCGATTGTCGAAGAAGGGGCTACCCAATGTGGCTATTGTACGCCCGGAATTGTTCTATCTCTAACCGGTTTTTTTCTCAATAGCCGAACGCTTGATGCTGCGATTGCCGCCCTTGATGGCAATCTTTGCCGCTGCACCGGCTATCAATCAATTAAACGAGCAGCTACTCGGCTTTGTCAAACTTTCAGCCGCCCGTCGGAGGTGAATGTCGTTGCATGGCTGGTTGAAAAACAAATTTTACCCGCTTATTTTTTACAAATTCCGGAACGATTACAAAAATTATCCCCCGCCAAGGTTTCGCACCCTTCGGCGGTGAAAGTCGCCGGCGGCACCGATTTATGGGTGCAAAAACCGGCTGAGTTGTCTCATGCCAATTTAGTTTATCTATCTCGCCGGGCGGATTTGCGCGGAATTCGGGTTGAACAAAATCGTTGTTATGTCGGTGCCACAACGAGCATTGAAGATTTGAAAAATTCGCCAATCATGTCAGCCTTTTTTCCCAAAATGCCGGAATATTTTCAGCGAATTGCGGCAACGCCCATTCGCCACCGTGCCACTGTGGGTGGCAATCTGGTTAATGCCTCACCTATCGGAGATTTAACTATCTTCTTTCTGGCATTAGGGGCTCACATAATCCTAAGCCAAAGTGAAATGCCTTTAAAGGATTTTTTCATCGGCTATAAAAAACTGAACATGCATAAAGATGAACTGGTGAAAGGAGTGAGTTTTCCGCGCCCAGCGAAAAATGCCGTTTTCAATTTTGAAAAAGTGTCCAAGCGCCCGCATCTCGATATTGCCAGTGTCAATTCGGCTATGCAAATTCAAATTGAGCAGGGAGTCATTCAACAAGTCCACCTATCAGCCGGCGGTGTAGCACCGATACCACTTTATTTAAGTCGCACTGTTAATTATTTGAAAGGCAAAACGCTCAATATTGAGACAATTCGTCAGGCGGCTGCTATTGCCCAATCAGAAATTTCACCTATCAATGATGTGCGCGGCAGTGCCGATTATAAGCGCTTGTTACTGCGTCAACTTATTTATGCCCATTTAGGAACGTGCATAAAATAATTTAGTCAACTTTAAAGACATACCTGGCAGGTTGAAAACAAAACCTGCCAGGTCAAAGTCAAAACCAGGTCTAAATT
>LUTY01000426.1 GCA_001640045.1 Candidatus Thiomargarita nelsonii
TCAGCCTCTCAACTTTAAGCGTCACACTACCGTTTTGGGTAAATTTAATAGCATTGCCGACTAAATTCAACAGGACTTGACGTAAGCGTTTTTCATCTCCTTGAACACCAGTCGGTAAATCCGGTGGTATTTGATATCTAAAGGAAATTCCTTTTAATTCGGCACGAATTTGCATCATATCCACAAACCTTTTCAGAAAAAAAGGTAAATGAAAAATCGTTGGCTCCAATTCCATTTTACCCGCTTCAATTTTAGACAGTTCTAAAATATCATTAATCATCAACAGGAGATGCTCGCCGCTGCCATGAATGGTTTCAATCGGTTTTCTATATTTTTCCATCAAGTTTGGATCGTGCTTTAAAATTTGCGTATAACCCAAAATCGCATTGAGCGGTGTGCGTAGTTCATGGCTCATATTGGCAAGGAAGGTGCTTTTGGCTTGGTTCGCCGCTTCCGCCCGTTCATGTGCATCGGCTAACTGTGCAGTACGTTTTTCTACCAGTTCCTCGAGGTGATGGCGGTGTTTGTTCAGTTCTTCATCCAGCCGTTTTTTCTCGGTGATATCTAGAATGATCGCGACAAAAACCGACGGCTCCTCATCCTTTAACTGGAGATGAACCTCGACAGGATACAAGGTTCCGTCTTTCCTGCGATGAACAGTTGTAAACTGGATATTTTCCCTAACGCCAGACCGGAGAGACTCGACCAATTTCGCAAAAGACTTGGCCGTGAATTCTGGATTGATGTCCAGAGGAGTCATATCGCACAATTCCTCTATAGAGTAGCCGATATTTGTCCGCGCCCCCAGGTTCACATCGACAAAGCGAAGCGTCTCACTATCGAAGATATAGATTTCGTTCATTGAACGCTCGAGCACCCGGCTGAAGCGGGTGACCTTGTTCTCCGCACGCCGACGCTGCACGATGCGCCAGATATCGTTGGAGATGAGCTGCACCGTTTCCACATCCAGATCGGTGTAGTCCGTGTCTTTGTTACCAACCCCGGTCAACATGACAACCTTGCCATTCTCGATGACCGGCAGGCTGATCAGGCGCTTCAGTGAGGCGTGTCCCTCGGGCAGGCCGTGCTTGTGGGGATAACCGGGGTAGTCGTTGAACACCACAGGTTTGTGCTAGCGCTGGGCGTCCGCCCAGATGCCGGCCTCATCGATTGGATAGTGTTTGTCATAAACAGCCCGACAATAGTTTTGCAGGGTGCGGTGCGACCAGGTGACCAGTTCGATGGTTTCCTCGTTGTCGTTGACGAAGTGGATGAAGGCGATCTTGCTGTCGGTGAGGTCTTCCGCCAGCTCC
>LUTY01000438.1 GCA_001640045.1 Candidatus Thiomargarita nelsonii
AGGGAAACCTCTGACAGTGTGAACATGGTCTGGATATTTCCGCCTTCCTGCACTAGGGCTTTCGCCACTGACAACTAAGGTTAGTACCAAACCCTCTGGTCCACACCTCCACCTTTGAACTGACAATGTTCACGGTGTTTTCTGATATCTTCTCTGTGTAAAGCGTCGTGACAGTGCTTGTGTAGGAGAACCAAATTGTGGTATTTGTCTTCACCGCCTTTAGACCTGTACACCTTATGATGAGTATGAATCAAATCATCATTGGTGATTCTACTATGGCAGTGCGGGCATTTACCCTCTTGTTTCCTAAGCATTTTAGCCTTGGACGGCGTAATGTCACCGTAGCCCTTGGTCAACCTATCTGCCCAATAAGCTGTGTCTCCATCATAATACGACCTGTCATAACCAACTCTTGCATAACTACCGGTTTTCTCTTTGTGTTGGGAGTATATCTTAATTACTTTTCCAACCCTTTTGTCCATAAACATCCAATTTCTGGTGCCCGAGTGGCCGAAGTATTTCTCGACTACCCATTTTTTGCCCTTGTTTGGGTGCCTACGATACGCCCATTGTGATAGCCTCTTGTACAACAGATGGTCCAATTTACTGAAGGCTTCACTAGAGTGCGTTTCTTTGTAATAATTTGCCCAACCCGTCATTTTTGGTTGCAATATTTCTATTAGCTTGGCTGGAGTTGCACTTTTTAACTTACTAATTGTGTCACTGATTTCTCTCCAATGCCCTTTAATCTTTTCTTTAGTCGGTTCTACTCTCATTACATGCGTGGCATTTGCCCGATTTCGTTCGTTTTTGGTGCCGTTCAAAAGCTTCAACTTATAAGTCCCTTTAATCTGGTTCTCATAGTGTCTTATGTGATGACCCAAAAAGTCGAACCCCTCGGTTGAGTGTACTATCTTCGTCTTCTCCTGAGATAGTGTTAATCCACGGATTTTTAGCCATTCTTCTATAAATCTTTTGGATTCCTCTATAACTTCTCTGTCCTCATGGATTACTACGAAATCATCGGCGTATCTAACCAAATCAATTTTCAATCTCGTTCTGCACCTGTACTTTTTCCGAGATTTCTTATTTGTTACTTCATGTACAGTGGTGGACCCGATTTTCGTTTTCCAGCCTTCAATCCCACGCAGGTGTTCAATCAGGTCAGTCTCCATTTGGTCAAGAGCTATATTAGCTAACAGTGGAGAGATGGTTCCTCCTTGCGGCGTTCCCATCTCAGTCTGGTGTAGTTCATTATCATACATATACCCAGCTTTCAACCACTGCTTAACTATTGGTCGGAAGTGTGTATCAATTTGCATTAGCAAGAATTTATGGTCGATGTTATCGAAGCATCCTTTAATGTCCGCATCTAAAACCCATTTTGGTTTTTTCACTAAAACACCTGCAATTTTATTAATGGCATCTTTAGTGCCCATTCCGGGCCTGAATCCATAACTACACGATTCAAATTTAGCTTCATAAAATGGTTCTAATGCCAGTTTCGTTGATGCTTGCATTGCCCTGTCTTTTATCGTCGGTATGCCCAGTGGGCGCATTTTACCGTTGGCCTTGGGAATCATCACCCGTTTTGCCGGTAGTGGTTTGTACTTATCCCAGCCTTTACGAACAGTATCCAGAACCTCTTTGACCAATTTTATCTTGTCTTTTGGCGTTTTGGCTTTCTTGAAATCTATGCCCGCTGTACGTTTCCCCGTGTTATCAGTTGTTACCTTACGGACGGAGTAAACAATACCGCATGTTGAGTATTGCAGTAGTCGCATTAACGATTTTGCTTTACTGTATTTACCAGCTTTCGTTGCCTTATATATCCGCTTTTGCAAATTGAACACAAGCTTCCGTACCTTTTTCCAAATTATGGTATCCCAGTCCCAAGCAAACATAATTACATCAATTTCTCGACTATCCAGTCTGGCATAAGCGCCAAGTCCTGTTGATAGCGGATTGCCTTGGCGCTCGAGTACCCAATCTGGATAGGGGTATTTCCACATTGCTTTCACGATTCACCTCTCGGTTGTCTTCATGGCCTATGGTTGCCCATAAGATTTGCACATTACCTTCAATATTTTAGCCATCTAGTAGGTGAATCAGCATATCCAACATCCCCCTTGGATGGTTTTTGTTGGCGTTGGCTTCCCACCTAATCCTACCCAATGTTATCGCTAGATACCGAAGTACCCCTCTTGCGCTCCAGCAAGTGATTAACTAACATTGTTTTTCCTCGTTCCTCTAGCATGTCTTACTTGTGAACTTAGATAATCCCAGTAATCGGAACAGTTCATGGGGTAATTGCGTACCATTATTGACCGGATGATACACCCACTGCACTTTAGCTCACTAGGGGCTTTTTCATTACCGACCGTGTTAAAACTATCTTATCCACTACGCTCGCCCTTTTGGGGCTTTATGACCTTGCACTGACGACCGCGAATACTGCTGCGGTGCCGGCCATTACTTTCTAGCCAATTACCACGCTAGGTGAGATAGGCATTTAGCATCTCACACCATACTAGACGTTTTGTTGTTGTGGTTTTTTTATATAAGGCTTTGTTTTTGCTAAAAAATATTAGCGCATTAGGCCAAACGAGTCGCACATCAATAATGAAAGGTTTGATGACACCATTAGTGACACAAGTCGCTAGGTTATTAAGTCCTAAATCAATGGACATCACTTGGTCATTCAATTCGACTGGCACAAAGTCATCCGGATTTTCCTCATAAACAAAAACCGCATGGAAGCTATTGGGTTTTGAGATAATTTCTACCTGTTTAATATTTTTATTCCATAACGATTTGGGAACTTTTATCTCCAAACCCTTTTCTAACACCACAACTTGTTCATATCGAATCGATTCACCGGTTGGGAAGGTTTTCCCATTTGGCAATGACATTTCCTGACCTTTTTCAACAATGAGCAAACCTTGGATTTGAAAGGCTTGGTAATCAAAAATCAGCTTGTCATACGGTTCTTGTTTGTAGCTAGGTGGTCTTGGTTTACCCTTGTACTTACCCGGGTTCTTTTGGAAATCCTGATGGCACCTAAAAAATGACTTGAAGTTTTTGTCAAGTCGTCGTAAGGTTTGTTGAGCAACCTTGGATTTCAATAATTTATAGTTAACCTCACCTTCCAGATTGGTAACTTGCTTCATAGCCTTGTCCATCTGGAGATAGGTAAAATATTTACCGGTTGCCTCAAAAGCCTCTCGCAGTGTCCACAAGGTTTGGTTGTAAAGATTTTTGGCATGTCCAGTCAGTTCCTTTAGTCTCACAAATTGAGACTTTTTTAAGCCTTTAATCTTTATTTTCAGTGCTCTCATTTAACACCTCAATGGCACGTTTAACGCGCCGTTTGGAATAATGTTTCATTGAAAAGCAATGAATCAGTGTAATGATTTCATTCATTATTTCCTCGCTATCTAGTTTCTCGTTGGCATGGCCATTAGCTACAATTATTTCGGTTCCAAATTGTTGAAATAAATGTTTAAACATTTCAAAACCGACTCGACTGAGACGATCTTTATAATTTATAAAGACTTTTTCTACCTGACCTTTAATGACTAAATCAAGTAATGAAAAAAATTGTTTTCGTTTTTTAAAGTTAATTCCACTGGCAATGTCAGAAAATACTTCATCAATCTGAATTCCACGACTGAGAACAAAATTTTCAAGTACTTCAATCTGACGTGCTAAGTCAGCTTTTTGTTTGTTAGTAGACACACGCGCATAAATGACATTTAAATTGCGACGTTTTTTCCCGACATAGTTGTAAACATCGGAAG
>LUTY01000428.1 GCA_001640045.1 Candidatus Thiomargarita nelsonii
AACCCGCTCATGCTTGTTCAATAAATTACTTGGAAAATCACAGACATAACGATTAACCCGCCCCGCTTTAATCGCCTCACAAACCGCAGCATCATCAACAATCCCCTCACGGGAAAAATTAAAAATCATCAAACCCTGACGCGCCTCTTGTAAACGCTCCGCATTGATGATATGGCGAGTAGCCTCTTGCAAGGGCACATGCACTGTCACAAAATCAACTTGTGACAACATATCCTCAACACTCAAGGCTTGTTTGACATACGACGACAATTGCCAAGCATTTTTCACCGTGATATGCGGATCATAGCCTATGACTTGCATACCTAACGCCTGGGCACCATTAGCGACTTTGACACCAATGGCACCTAAACCAATTATCCCTAAAGTGTGTTTAGACAATTCAAAACCAACAAATTGCTTTTTGCCGGCTTCGACTTGTTTGGAAATTTCTGTACCTTGCAAATTGCGGGCGTATTCCCACGCTGGAAAAAGATTACGGGCGGCTGATAACATACATCCCAATACTAACTCTTTGACCGCATTCGCATTCGCTCCCGGGGCATTAAAAACGGGAATGCCGCGAGCACTCATTTTATCAACCGGGATATTATTCACCCCCGCCCCCGCCCGTCCAACGGCTTTCAACGTATCGGGTATCTCCCAATCGTGCATCTTAAATGATCGCAATAACACTGCGTCAGGCTGCTGAAATTCCGAAGCCACCTCATAATGTGAGCGCGGCAAACGCTCCAAACCCTTGACAGAAATATTATTTAAAGTCAGTACCTTATACATTAGCCCTTCCGTTTTTCAAAATCATTCATAAAATCAATTAATGCCTGTACGCCCTCTTCTGGCATAGCGTTATAAATACTCGCCCGCATACCGCCCACAGTGCGATGCCCTGCCAAAGTGAGTAAACCTGCCTCCTTAGCATCTGCTAAAAAGCTTTGGTTTAAATCGGGATTTATTAGCGTAAACGGCACATTCATCCAAGATCGATAGGCAGGATCGACAGGATTATTATAAAATTCGGAATTATCAATCGCGGCGTACAACATTTCAGCTTTGCGCTGATTGCGTTTACCCATTTCTACCAAACCGCCCAATTCTTTGAGCCATTTAAACACCAAGCTGGCAATATACCACCCATAAGTCGGTGGCGTATTATACATAGAGCCACTATCAATGTGGGTTTTATAAGTCAACATTGACGGTGTGTGAGGCAAGGGCATGTCTGCCAAATCTTCACGTATAATGACAATAGTTAAGCCGGCGGGACCGATATTTTTTTGTGCGCCCGCATAAATCAG
>LUTY01000429.1 GCA_001640045.1 Candidatus Thiomargarita nelsonii
GAAACCGGCAGACATTGAAAAATACGTGATAACGGAAACAAAAAAAGTCGGGCTTGTTCAACGGTAAAATACCCGTTCTTAATGACGGTTTGCATATACGGATCGCCCATCATGCCTCCACACAGGGCACAGTAGACGACATTGTCATTTCTCGCTTCAAACTTGAGTTGACCATTTTGCCGTCTTGTCAAGATTAACAGAGGCCTTTTTTGTTCTTCAGTGTCTCCGTTTCTCTCCTCAAGTATTAGGAGATAGTCTGTCCGACTATCTCTATTCAAATTACCGCTGACGACATCCAATATTTTGTAGCCATCGGGCACGAATTTTGAGAGCGCGTATTCATAACGATCCCCAAATTTCTGCTTGGCTTCTAATATGGCGTTTAACCCAGCGATACGAGTTTCATAGACACCTAACAAACAATCCGCATCACGAGACGAACAAAGGCGAGTTCTTTGCTTTATCCAGGCGACTTGTTCTCTCCTGAGTTGCTTTGTGTCCGATTTCGACAATAATTGTCTCAGTTGAAAATAGACTTTACCAAGTCGAGTATCGGCATCATTTAGCCTACTGTTATTGCAAATCGTTATTTCGATTTTCGCCTTGGCTTTTTGACAGTCAAAACTGGCAGCTTGTAACTGTCCATAAGTCAAAATCACTCCGATTGCCATCGTGATTTGAAAATACTTCACTTTTGCCATAATTATGTGAACTCGTATAAAAGTTAAACAAAAAACATCTTTAACTTATCCCCCATCACCGCCTTACATACAAACGCCAGCCCGTACTCAACCGCTGTTACACTTAGCCGCCCGCTCACGTTATTCGAAGTTCGTTTACACCCGCCATCGCGGGATTCATCGCAACTACACGCCAAACGGCTAGTGATTCAAAACTGTACGTGAGACTTTCGCCTCATACAGCTCCTCTCTTACAAACTAATCTAAGTTTGCATTGCAATTACTCGATAAGGGATGGTTTACTTACTAACACCTCATTAGTGTTCTATCCATATTACCTTGTAACTTTTCTCATGCAAATTGTTGTCTTTTGACGACTACTATTATATAGACCTCAACTTAAATCTACATAACCACTGGATTTGAGCTTTTCCCAGTGTTTCTTGGCTTTTTCTTTTCGATATTCAGGATTCAGCATCTCTGCTACTTTGTCCCCTGTGAATTTAATCCCAGAGGTTTTATCCTGTCTTTTGCGTGCCCTTTCTGCTTTGTCAATCGCATGTATCTTGTCATGACACGATGGGCAAGGTAATATGATCTGAATATTTTTTGATAATGTTACGCAACTGAT
>LUTY01000430.1 GCA_001640045.1 Candidatus Thiomargarita nelsonii
TTTCAACTCAAGATTTTTCCTTGTACTCAATGCCATCATAGTTAATCGTACAATCCCTTATGGTATAAGGCGGCTTAACTTAATGGCAGTGACGCTCTGCGTGGGAAACGCAGTAACGGAGCGAAGCGGAGATCATGCCTGCCTCGACGCTCCGCGTCGATCACGCACACCTATCCACCAAAATCACATGCAAGCGTCGAGGACCATGCGCCCCCAACTGAAGCGTTTGCTCAATATCAGCCGTGCGTGAAGGACCTGTAATAATATTAATACTACGAGGCATAGAATCCAAACGCCCCCAAACCTCCTCAATCTGTGCCACCAAATTATCTTTGCGTAAGATCACAATATGATTATCCGGCAAAAAATTCAACGTAGTCGGACTATCGGGACTGGACAACAAAACAACACTACCCGTTTCCGCAATACCTGCAAATGCACTGCACACACTGACCACATCATCTGCTTGAGCCGCACGGAAAGCCAGACGCAATTTATTCGGCCAAGGCAAGGATTTTAAACGAGCATCTACCACCACTTTTTGAGGTAAATTATGCAATTGCAAAAACTCTGAAACGACAAAAGGAATTTCCTTCGCATTGGGAATTAACTCGACGGTGCCAGCAACGGATTCCAATTTATTGATAAATGAACAAATTAAACTTTCCCCCAAATCCTCAACAACAAAATCCTCAACTAAACTTTTAACCACCTCTTCATCACATCCCTGACGAATATTCTTTAAAATTGACTCACGCGCTTGATTCATCACATCTCCTGCTGTTTTTTCCAAGCTGCCATAAACGTTTCACCCTGCGGCGCTGGCAAATCACGCGAGGCTGTCCATCCCCCTGCAAAAGGAAAATAGCGAAACGCACCCCGACCTATTTTACCTAACAAACCTATTTTCAGAGCCGCAAAACGATGATAAAGACGGGGATGTTTCGCAAAAAATGCCCATAACTTCAAAGCCCAAGGCACACGGGACACCTTAGTTTCATTAACGCGCAACTGGCGCAACAATTTCGGCAAAGGAATTTGCATCGGGCACACCTCTTCACAGCGACCACACAAAGTAGAAGCATTAGGCAAATTCTTCGCCTCTTTTAAACCCAACATCAACGGCGTTAGCACAGAACCCATTGGACCAGGATAAACCCAACCATAAGCATGTCCCCCCACAGCACCATAGACAGGGCAATGATTCAAACACGCACCACAACGGATACAACGTAACATATCATGAAATTCATTACCAAGCATCTCCGAGCGCCCATTATCGACTAAAACCACATGGAATGCTGCCGGACC
>LUTY01000431.1 GCA_001640045.1 Candidatus Thiomargarita nelsonii
CTGGGAATCTGTGGATGAATATTTTTCTACGTCGTCCATATAAGCTGTTATCAGACTTTCATAGACTGGTTTGAGTTGTATTATATCTTGTGATTCTGCATAGAGTTCTACTATTTCTGGCATCCCTCCAATCAGGGTATAACGATGAAATAGTTTAAGTAGCTTGTCATGAGCAAAGGCTGGTAGCGGTATTCGTTCAAGCATCTGTGCTGCTTGGGTTTCACCAATAGCTTGTAGAAATTCTTCAAATGACAGGGGATGCATTCGTAGATATTCTACACGCCCTACTGGAAAACTGATATGCCGATTCAGAAGACTTTCTAGCAAGGAACCTGCTGCAATCACATATAAATCTTTAACATCTTCATAAAAGTAACGCAGCATGGCAACCGCTTTGGGTGAATTTTGGATTTCATCAATAAATAATAAGGTATTTGATTGTTGTCTTTCCTTACCACTAAGAAAAAAGATTGCCTCTACTAGTTCGTTAATATTGTAATCTTGTTCAAATAAACGAAAGTCCTCACTATGTTCGAGGTTGAGATAAATATATTGCTTAAAGTTATCTGCGAATATGGATATTGCCGTCGTTTTGCCTACCTGCCGCGCTCCACGCAAAATTAATGGTTTGCGGTTTTTCTTTTGAGACCAGCGTCTAAGTTCTTTTAGTATAGTTCGTTTAAACATTGATAAAAACAGCAATAAAAAAATTTGATTAAATTGGCAGTCCAAAGCTAAAGCTTTGGACTCCAAGAACCTGTAAAATTTATTTTTACAGAATACTAGTACATTGTCAATTTTATTTATGACACGGATTTAAAGTCAAAACAAAAGTGAGGATAATGAGTGTTTTCAGGTTTTTAATCCGAGTCATCCAACATCCTTGTAGATAAATCATGATACCCAATACCGACAACGAAGATGCCTTGCGTCAAGCCATTTATAACAATTATAGCGTTAATGAAGACACTTATCTGGAAAATTTGCTGACTTTAGCCACACCAACGCCAGAAGTGTTAGCCCATATCACCAGCCATGCCACCGATCTGGTTAAACAAATCCGTGCCAGCCGTCTTGCCAAAGAGGGCGTAGAAGCCTTTCTCCAACAATACCGTTTAGAGACACAAGAAGGCATGATTTTGATGTGTTTGGCTGAAGCTTTATTGCGTATTCCCGATGCCGACGTAGCAAATAAGCTGATCAAAGATAATTTCAGTGTCGCCCATTGGGAAAAATATTTGGGGCAAAGTCCCTCTTGGTTGGTTAACGCCTCTACTTGGGGCTTAATGCTCACCGGTTATGTAGTCGAT
>LUTY01000432.1 GCA_001640045.1 Candidatus Thiomargarita nelsonii
TTGGCGATGTCGCGTTGTTCATTTTTGCGTTGAGCGTACTGTTTGTGTTTTTGGTTTTGGCCGCGCAATACGAAAGCTGGTCTCTGCCCCTGGCGATCATCCTTATTGTGCCTTTATGTATCCTGTTTGCACTCTTGGGAGTCTGGTTCAGAGGTATGGAAAACAACATCATGACCCAAATCGGGTTTGTCGTACTCATCGGCCTGGCGAGCAAGAATGCCATCCTTATCGTCGAGTTTGCTAGGCAGTACGAAGAGGCGGGCAAGAACCGCTTTTCTGCCGCGATCGAAGCAGCCCAGCGTCGATTACGACCGATTCTGATGACCTCTTTTGCGTTTATCCTCGGCGTGGTGCCGCTGGTGATCGCCTCCGGTGCTGGTGCCGAGATGCGCCAAGTTCTCGGTACTGCCGTGTTCAGCGGGATGCTTGGCGTAACTTTTGTCGGACTGCTCCTGACACCGGTGTTTTATGTCGTCATTCGCGGGATTGCGAGCGGCGGCTCGCAAGGTCACGATCTGCAAAAATAGTTGATGATATTATTATCAGGGCAAATTGGCCTAATTTTGCGAGGAATATCCTGGAATATCAGGGCAAATATGCCTGATAATAATAGAGTTAGGCGGCTCAACAAGGCATCGGAAGGAATGAGATACATGGCTAGGAAATTCAGGGTTGCTGCCGGCAAATCCAGCCTACCCCAAAAAGCGCCGCTCTGCTTTTTGGGGTGCCTGATTTGAGCGTCTAAATGGGATACTTATGAGTAAGATTGAAATTCGTAAAGCTAATCCTGAAGAACTTTTTCTCCCGTTGGTCGAAATGACAAAAAATCAATGAATTAAAAAAATTGTCCCGTACAGAGAACAATCACATGCAGCCCAGTCACGCCCTCGTTTTTTGAGAAGGTATGGGAAATTTTAAGCGGGGCGGCAAATAGTCAGTGTGTGGCAGGCAAGCGTCAACTGCTTGACCAGATTCTCATTGAGCCGACGATTTTTATCCGTCTCAACCGACATGACTAAACGCGCACCCTTTAAATCCGCTAACTCAATGGCAATTTTTGCTTATTGCGAAGTAAGGTTGACTACATGTGATTTCATTTCTCAGTTTCAAATAGGGAGCGGGTTTCACCGATTTTCAGAATCCATGCATTTTCCGCTCCATACCCTTGTTCGACCGCCGCTTGCCGAAAGCGAACTGGTGCTTCGAACGGGTTTTCCGGAGTTTTGACTGATGACCATGCTGGCGGATGAATTTATGGCTAAAACGTCCGATACAGTGCGAGAACGTTTATTGTCGGACGGGTATATTA
>LUTY01000433.1 GCA_001640045.1 Candidatus Thiomargarita nelsonii
CGCGCCCTATTACGAAAGCCAGATTTATTAGTACTCGATGAGCCCATACAAGGAGTTGATATTAATGGACAATATGAACTCTATGAACTCATTGCCCAAATTAGAAAACAGCGTGGTTGTGCTATTTTAATGGTATCGCACGACTTACACTTAGTCATGTCCGCAACCGATTATGTTGTTTGCTTGAATCAACACTTGTGTTGCTCTGGACATCCAGAAACGGTCACTCAACACCCCGCCTATTTAGAATTATTTGGCGCAAGAGCGGCGCAGGATTTAGCCATTTATACCCACCACCATCAAGGAAAAACAGAAAATGGATGACTTTTTATGGCGAGCATTACTAGGTGGATTAGGCGTTGCCTTGATTGCAGGACCATTAGGCTGTTTTATAGTATGGCGACGGATGGCCTATTTTGGCGATACACTCGCACATTCCGCCTTATTAGGTCTCGCACTGGGATTTTTGCTCAATTCAACAATTCAATTGAAATTGAACAGCCTTTTGATGTTCACCACCCTGAGCGTCTCTATTGCGATAGCCTTATTATTAGTCATATTGCAATCACAAAAACGGTTTGCAACTGACACCTTATTAGGTATATTAGCGCATACTGCCTTATCTTTGGGACTCGTCGCACTGGCTTTTTTAGAAGGAGAAGGCTTACGGATTGATTTATATGCCTATTTATTTGGCGACTTGTTAGCAGTGACACGCCTCGATTTATATTGGCTCTATGGCGGGGGTGCATTAATTTTATTATGTCTTATATTAATATGGGAATCCTTATTGTCGATAACGGTCCATGAAGAATTAGCACAAGTTGAAGGCGTACCAGTGGTTTGGGTGCGTTTAATATTTATGCTAATGGTTGCCCTAGTGATTGCCGTTGCCATGAAAATTGTTGGCATATTATTAATAACCTCTATGTTGATTATTCCAGCAGCCGCCGCTCGTAGTTTTGCCCGCACCCCAGAAATCATGGCAGTGTTAGCCAGTTTAATAGGCGGGATAGCGGTCGTTATGGGTTTATACATGTCTTGGCACTGGGATACGCCGACTGGACCATCCGTGGTAGTCGCGGCTAGTTTTTTGTTTATGTTAACTTTAATACATCGTTCTAATTATGTTTGAAACCACCTATTTAACAAACCATTTTTTAATTGCCATGCCAACTTTGGGCGATCCCAACTTTTTTCATACCGTCACCTATATTTGTCTGCACAATGAAGAGGGAGCGATGGGAATTGTGATCAACCGCCCAATGGATATCGAACTTAGCGAACTCTTTGAACACATGGAGATAA
>LUTY01000434.1 GCA_001640045.1 Candidatus Thiomargarita nelsonii
AAAAACATAAGAAGGCGTGGATGGCAACCTCTGAAGAAAATAGAATGGCGCATTTCCAGTGAAGCAAAGCATATGCAGTGTGATGATCCGGTTTTGGAATTGTATTTGAATGGTAAGGCGTGGGCAGTGCCTTGCTGGATTCTCAAACATTATCCACTCAATCTTATTTGAGATGAAAGCCCCATTTTGGTTACGTTTTGCCCAGGATGCTGGAGTGGTGCTGCTTTTGATTCAATTATCCAAGGTGAACGATATACGTTTCGTCTAGCCGGTCATTATAATGGCGGATTGCTTATTGCTGACATCGAAACTGGGAGTTTATGGTCTCCTTTCACAGGTAAAGCACTACATGGGCCCCTCAAAGGGACAACGTTAGCGCGTTTACCACTTTATCTAACTACGTGGTCAGAATGGCTCAACGAGCATCCCACCAGTTTGGTGTTGTATGCTTCGATGATCTATAAACAACGTACCTACTACACACGTATAAAAAAGGTATTGTTAAACTTATTGCGATCTCTACGGGTTGTCAGGGGTAAGATGCTTTATAAATCACTGCTACAGCAGATTGACGAGCGTTTGCCAGCTAACCAACTCGTACTAGGCGTAGAAATTAACGGAATTGCAAAAGCATACCCCCTTTCAGCATTAGATAAAACTAAATCTGTTATTAATGACACTTTGGGCAACCATAAAATCGTGATATTTCATAAGCCTGAAACGTGGACAGCTATCGCCTTTTCACGTCAATTAGGCAATGAGGTGCTGGTTTTCGATAGGACTGAAGACGGAAAAATTATTGACCGAAATACCCTGAGTTACTGGAATTAGGCAGGTGAAGCCTATGACGGAGAACTCGCGGGGCAGAAGTTGTCTTTTATTTTCTCCGGTGTTGAGAAATGGTATAGCTGGGCTGCTTATCACCCCCAGACCAAGATTTTTAACGAGTAACTGATTGTGAAGTATTGCAGTGGTTCCTTATGCCATTGCTCGTACTTATCAAAAAAATATTTTGGAGAACTAAATCCGTGAGCAACCCATTGCGTTTACGCCATCTGTGTCTGCATGGCTTTAAATCACTTGATAATTTTTATGCCGATTTTCAACAGAATGTCACGGTGCTAATTGGTGCCAACGGGACTGGAAAGTCTTCAATTTTACAATTTTTCGGCTTTGTTCAGGCCTTTTTGTCAGGAACGCCACAGCGTTTTTTTGAGCAACGTGCTTGGTTGCCTAAAAGCATTAAGCCTTTTTTGAGTCATTCCAATTGTACTGATGCCGAACTCCGTTTTGAAATGTTAGATGGTA
>LUTY01000435.1 GCA_001640045.1 Candidatus Thiomargarita nelsonii
GCCTTCCTGAGAAGGGGGGAGCCATTCAATCATGCTGTTGTCCGTGCCATAGCCATAGAGTTCTTTCCAGCCTTGGATAAACAGTCCTTGTTTGGAGAATGCTTCATTGGCATCTAAAATCAATATTTTAGATTTAGGCTTGTGTTGTTTCAGGTAATGGGCAATCAAGCTGGCTCGCTCGTAAGGGCCGGGGGGACAACGAAAGGGTTTAGGTGGCGGTGCAATAATGACGGTGCCACCGTCTTTCATGGCTTCTAATTGTTTGCGTAGCGTGACCGTTTGTGGTCCGGCTTTCCAGGCATGGGGAATCTTGTCAGCGACGCTTTCATCGTAACCTTCAATAGCATCCCATTTAAAATCAATACCCGGCGAGACAACGAGGCGATCATAACGGAAGGTATCTCCACTTTGGGTAGTGACTGTTTTAGCGAGGGGATCGATGCCAGTGACAAGGCTACGCACGACTTTAATACCATGCTTGCTCAGTCCCTCATAGCCAAATTTAATGGAATCAATAGCGCGTTCCCCAGCCAATACTTCATTACTCATAAAGCAGGTGTAATAGTGTTCTTTCTGCTCAATTAAGGTGACTTCAATAGACGGATCGGCCTTGCGAATATACTTGGCAACCGTTGCGCCCCCCGCCCCGCCACCAACAACCACGACTTGCTTGTTAGCGGCAACGGCATAGGAAGTCAAACCACCAACCATACTGGCAGCACCCGCTGCCATTTTGATGAAATTTCTACGGGTTAGATTAGACATTTTGCATTTTCCCCTTTACTTTACTGGGTTTGGATGAAAATCAGGAGATCACCCTTTTCCTGCGGAGTGCATTCCCGCCCTAGCGTCCATTTACAATTGCGTTTCAACCACTTGCGAATTTTCTTGTGCTCCCTCAAGCGTTCTGGATTAACCGAGGGGGCTAAAGCTTTGATGGATTTGCCTGTACGGGGGTGCTTACCCTCTTTGCGTAAATCATCAGTATGACAGGTAGTACACTGACGAATTTTGCCGGTTTTATTATCGGTAAATTCTTGATACCACAAAACTTTACCCGCTTTTTCACTGAATGTTCCCGCACCTTCTGAGCGGTATTCAGCCAACAATTTATCTACGGCATTGGTCGCATAGACATCTCCCTGATTCGACAGAGATAACAAATCGTCATGATCATCATGGTGATCGTCATCATCGTCGTCATGTTTATGACCTTTGACATAGGATCGGGTTTGGCTGCCATAAAAATGAACGATGTCATTAAGACTCTCTTCTCCATTGGCCTGAATCATTTTCCGTAGCCGTCTT
>LUTY01000436.1 GCA_001640045.1 Candidatus Thiomargarita nelsonii
GTTATCATAGTATTTTTTTATATTTTGAGCAATGTAGCGGATATTATTGGTGCTAATATCCTCAATATCGCACGTCAAGATTATGAGCCGCAAGGTGCGAGTGTTACCATGCTGATTTCTGAGGAGTCTTTGGCTTCTGAGCGTTTGTCTAATGCCCAAGAGCCTGGACCTTTACCAGATGCGATTGTTGCCCATCTTGATAAAAGTCATCTCACGGTACATACCTATCCCGAAAGTCATCCCGATAATGGTATTAGTACCTTTCGTGCTGATATTGACGTGTCAACTTGTGGACGGATATCTCCCCTCAAAGCCTTGAATTATCTGATACATAGTTTTGATTCTGATATCGTTATTATGGATTATCGGGTGCGCGGCTTTACTCGTGATAAGAGTGGGCGCAAACATTACATCGATCATAAAATCAATTCAATTCAAAACTATCTTGCTAAGGATACTAAGGCACGTTATCAGATAATAGATGTGAATGTTTACCAAGAAAAAATCTTTCACACCAAAATGATGCTTAAAGAGTTTGATCTTGATAATTATCTGTTTGAAGTACAAGTGTCTGATTTGTCGCCGCTGGAGAGAGATAAAATCGAGAGACGTTTGCGCCGTGAAATGATGGAAATATTTTACGCGCAAAATATTCCCAATATTTAAATTCGACGCGGAATTTTTACTCAACAGCATCAGATTTGACTGGAGGGGCTTTCTCAGCTAATTGGAGATGGTAACAAGCTTCTAATTTTTGTTTAAGCTTAGCACCCGTGGTTTTTTCAGTACCATAACCGACCATCATTTCTTTGCAAAACAAAAAACCGGGCACCATTTCTGGACGTTGACCAATACTTTTTGCTATTCTGAAAAATAAGCGCATATTTTTTCTCTTTTCAGTGACTTCAAACGCATGTAATTCCAGCCACGGATAACTTTCCACTAATTTGGGTATCAAAGGTAAGGCGCGATGGCAATGTGGACAGGTTTTTGACCAGAAAAAATACAGATGAATTTGTGGTTTGCCATCGGCATCTGTGCTGTACCATTTGGTTTGGGGAAATTCAACCAAAACCTGTGAATTCTCGGCGGATGCGTAGAGCGATAAGCTGAGAAATAAAAATAAACAGAGGTTTCTATAGATTTTAATCATGCTGATTTTCCTGTCACTCATGTATTTTTTCAAAAGATAGTGATTTGATTTCAGGAATACAAGCAGGCAAGTTTCTTCAAGAGAAGAAAACTTGGTTATCATAGTATTTTTTTATATTTTGAGCAATGTAGCGGATATTATTGGTGCTAATATC
>LUTY01000437.1 GCA_001640045.1 Candidatus Thiomargarita nelsonii
GCTGTAGGGGCGAACCTGCGTGTTCGCCCTGGCTTAACTTAATGGCATTGACGCGGGGCGTGGGAACGAGAAAATATTCAGAAAGCCGTATCCAAAACAGAAGGTCCAAGCACCCGCGCCACCAATTCTTCTACCGAGGAATGATAGTCATTGGGAGCATTAAGAGGCGGGATTTCGGTAATAATTATTTCAGCCACCTCAGCGCGGGCGCGTAAAAAAGAGGGTCCCGGTTGGCGAGTCAAGCTATCTTCAATAAAAACCAAGGCGCTTTCTTTGCTGTTTAACAATTTCGACAATTCGCTTTCGACAGTCTCTGCATTGGCATTTGAAAAAGTCTCAAAACCGAGTAAGGCAAATCCCTGAGCCAAGGCTTGACTGCCCATGAAAATGAGCTTCATGCCAATTTTCCTAGTAATAAAATACTGACAACGAGTCCATAAATAGCAATACCTTCAGCCAAGCCAAGATAGACTAAAGTCCGTCCAAATATTTCCGGTTTTTCAGCAATCACGGCTAACGAAGCCGCACCAACGGGTCCAACGGCAATACCAGCCGCAATGGTTGCAAAGGCCGTTGGGATACCGACACCTATCATTGCTAACCCCATGCCTACTGTGATTTCACGCGCCGCTTCAGTAGCAGCAGGCGCTGCCATGACTTCTTGAATACCCATTAATAAAAGGGCAATTTGTGCGCCGATAAAGGTGAGTAAGTTGATGACGATAGTGCTTTTTAGCCAAGTTGTTGCCTTTGCTAAGGGGCGTATTTCAAAATAAATCCCCATTGCAATAATACCGAATAAGCTTAAAGTCATTAGGGCGACTAGCCAATACATTGTTATCTCCTTATTTACTTCTCTGTTGTTTACGCCATTCCCAAGGTGTTTGATGAATGCCGGGTTGTGACCAAATACCCAGTTTAGCCGCTTTCGCTTCATTTTCAGCGACTTTATATTCTGGCTTTTTACAATAAGCGTCATAAACGGCAGCCGCACCGGCTTTAACTTGGGCTAGATTTAAGTTGACATCCCCACTATACACTTCTCCCACAATCCGTCCATAACGGTCTTTGTCAATCTCAACTAATTGTACTTTGTCTCCGCTGATAGAGCGCAGATGTTCGCGTGCCTGAGTACCCCAGGGTTTTTGTTTGATTTCTGGGGTGTCGATGCAATACATACGTACTCTGGTTTTCTCAGTTTGTCCATGACACATCAAGTAACCTGACCATCCATCGAGTAAAATATGGTGACCTCGGTAAATGCGCGAATAAATAAGGATTGTAGTGGGGCTGGACAATAGCTCCAA
>LUTY01000448.1 GCA_001640045.1 Candidatus Thiomargarita nelsonii
CTCCTGTAATTCGACGACTTCGGGTATTTCTACATTGGGTACATTTTTGGGTAACAAAACCCGTAGTAACCATGTGACAATATCACGCCGCAATTGGACAAATTCTGAGCCGTTTAGCAAATCCATTAACACATTCAATACGTTACCAATCGCCTCGGCAACGGCTTGCTCGTTTTCGAGGGTACGAGTATTTTCCAGACGAATGATGGCGGTCACCAAATTTTGCAAGGGTAGTGTGTCTAAGTTTTTATATTTGCCTTCATCAATCAAGAAATAACGTAGATGAGGTCGGTATTTTTCCAAACCACCCGGCACTTGAGCTACCAATTCGCTGATATCTTGCGCCGCCTTCCAACGTTGACTGCCGTTATAGATAACTAAGGGAAGTACTGGAGGTAGTTTATCTTTGGCGGTCAATTCTTCGGTATCAATTAGGTATTGGTACAATAAGCCAATATAGACCATAATTCTAACCGCCATGAAGTTGTCAATACTGGATTGAAATTCCAGTAATAGATAGACATATAACCATTTCCCGGATTGAAAACGCACTCGCCAAATGATGTCATCGTGTCGTTCAATCAAACCATCAGCCACAAAACTGTCCTTAAAGACTTCCAAGGTAGCAAAATCCAATCGTTTTATCCAATCCTCTTGGACAAACCCCCGTAGTAAGTCCTCAACCATTGATGGGTGGGAAAAGAGCCGTTTATAGCTTTGATCATGTTTGACTTGGTTTCGTTTTTTTTTGTCAGTTTTTTGACGGGTTTGACTGGTTTTTTTTCGGGTCTTTTGGGTGCGTGCCATCGAACATTTCCTCGTTAAAGCGACTTGATATTCAAGTTTTTTGTCACAGAGTACACTTGAGCATCTCATAAGTCAAAAAAAATTGAACGTTAATATTATATCAAAAAAAGTTTTAAATGAGGGGATTGATGTGCCAGAGGTGATTTTAGGTGGCAGTGCAGGCGAGTATTACGCAAGCAGGGTAACGCTGAGGCGATTTTGTATGAAGTGATTGTCCGGCGGATGAGCGGATTTCGGAGTGGCGGCGGCCGCGTTTTTAGTTCTGTTATTTGCTTTAAGAGAATTACTTGATAATGCCGCTACAGAGCGTATGACCTTAACATACCAAAAAAAGGTCTTTTTAGCAGTTGTGCCAATAGAAGAGGTGAGGTGGTAGAGCGGCTGAAAAATTGTCTTGACGACTTCTAGCAATGCTAAGCTGGAAACTCTGCGTGTGGATGAGGGTTTAGGAGAATTTCTTGAAAAACAAGTAAAGGCGCGTTTGAGTTTGACATACCAAGATAAAGTGTTTTTGGCGAGCGTACCGATAGAAGAGCTTGCCCTGATAGAACCGCTTGAGGATTGCATTGATAACGCACCCTTAGAAACATGAAAATTGGCAAAAGTAAAAAGTTAAAAATGAGTGGAGAATTTGATAAATGTTCCATTTTCCCAGATTCCTTGCATTTTGAAACCATCAGGAAAATAATGAGTACCGAAGCCATTTCTAATACCGTTTTTGTATTGTCCTTTATACATTTCTCCATTATCAAATATCATCGTTCCAACACCTTCTGGAATACCATTTTTACATTGTCCTTTATATATGCTATCAGGATATTTTTTTATACATTGAACATGAGATTGTCGACATTTTCCAAAACAAAATGGTTTTTTCAATGAACTACTATACCAAGGTATTTGCCTTCCATTACTTGCCCGCTCTACGTTATTAGTCAATTGCATAAACATATCTACTATACGAGTATTATTTCGTATTGATTTTTCTAGGACTTTAATCAATTCTCTCAGATACAAACTATATTTTTCCCCTTCCACATAGGTCTCCGTATTTTTATCATTGTCAGTTGAGTGTGCAATCAAAAAATTACTACTTAAGGGCGATTCGTTTGCTAAACCACGATGTTCAAAAAAACGATAAGGGGATTTGTGACTGGCATCTAAGATAACAATATTTAATTCATTTTTTGCTTCTTTTAATCTATCGAATAATTTTTGCATAGGAAAAGTATCATATTTCACATCCATTTTATCCATAATGTCAATATCAATTGGTAAAATATAATTTTTTCCATTGAGTTGCATACCATATCCGGTGAAATAAAAAAGTCCCATACCTTGACTGATTTTCAAACACTTACTAAATTCACGAGTCGCTTGATTCATTGATTTTAAATTAAGATTAGTTTTGAATATAACTTTAAAACCATTTTCTTTCAAAACTTTTCTTATTGCTTTAGCATCATTAAGTGATTGCTTTAGTATTTTTTTTTGATACTGACTATTAGCTATCACCAAAGCAACCGAAATATTTGAATGGCATTGTTGCTCAAGATGTTTATTTTTTTCAGAAGATATGATTTTGTCAGTTTCCGCTAATAATGGCGTAATACCAAAGCTCAGGAATAAAGCAAGTATAGAAAAAAAAGGGAATAATAGGGAGGAATGGTAAATTAGCATAATTAGTGTAGAAACGGAAATTATCTACAATTCTAAATAATTAATAATGAACTATCCCATACAAGAACTCAATTGTATAGGATAATTCTTTAAACATATTGACTTAAAGACAACCACCAAAACAAAAAGGCATTCTCAATGAAGCTTCATGCCAAGGCTCTTGTTCTTCATTAGTTTCTTTAAAAACAGTATTCTCTACTTCCATAAAAACATCTTCTATGCGTTTATGTTGAGCGGTTTTTAGTGCTTTCAGTAAATATTTTGTGTAGATACCATGGTCATCATTTGGGCTATCTGTAGCTGTTTTACCAGAGGCTGTGGCATAACCAATAAATGCCCCCATCGGTTTTTTCATTCGTGTTAAACCACGGATAACATTTTTCTCGCTACCCTTATAGGGGTTATCCCGACAAGCGTCTAGTATAAGGAAATTCATTCCCTTATTATTTTCCTTCATCATTGCTAAGGTGTTTTGGGCATCAATCGCCATGGTTTTTAAATTTTCTGCCTGCCAAATTTTTCCATTATTTGTAGGTATTAAAAAATTGCGCCCCGCAACCTGAGCCCCATGTCCTGAAAAATATAATAAACCGACACTTCCATAGGACGTTTGAGATAAGTGCTTTCCAAACTTTTTTACCGCCTTTCTCATGTTTTCATAATCAACATTCATAGCCCGTATAACATGAAATCCCATAGCAACCAATTGATTAGACATTGCTCTCGCATCATTCATCGGGTTTTTTAGTTGCTGATATTCATAAAAAGAATTGCCGATAACCAAAGCTTTTAATGTACTATTGGAATCGCCATATTCCCTTATTTCTGACATTTCTGAGTTAAAAATGCTCTTCCCACCCGGATCAGGAATACACCCTGCGACAAAGAATATCAAAAATACCCATTTTAGTGTTTGTTTTACCATAGACACTCCTTAAACTTGATTCTTCAAGTTAGCAAATTAAAATAAAAAGAAATCAAAAAAAATAATTCAAATTTTAATTATTCATTGTGCCATTTACCATCAGGAAAACGACAAGCTCTAGCTGTTTGTGTAAGATATTTCCCTTTTATCCGTGCTTTCACAAGATAGTCTCGACAATAAGTTTCACTGGTTTGAGAAGTGTTTATAGGAGTCACTTCATATTGATTTTTAGTTTTGCTATTTTTCCAAGCCAATGACTTATTATCAGGTATATTTTCCAAAGCTTGTTGGACTCTTTTTTTATCAGGTGTATTCATGTTTTCAATAATTTTGTAAACAATAAAAGCACTTGCTGCAATTCCTACAAATATACCAACCTTT
>LUTY01000439.1 GCA_001640045.1 Candidatus Thiomargarita nelsonii
AAAGACCACAGGCTTGTTTGATGGCAATATCTAAAGCGGTTTGTACTAGAGATATTGAGAGAGCTATAGCCCTTTTTCCAATATGGACTTGATTTTTTCGTAGTCCATCATTGATAAATGCTAAGGCATAAGTGTGAATCAGGGATTTTATTGTTTGGGTAGTATAAACAACTATTTCCCGATGGCAGTGAGGACTATTTTTGGCAACTACCTCAACAAAGTTTCCCCTCACGGTCGAACCCTCATCAATAAAGGGTTTAAGCGTTTTTAGAGGCCAGTTTCCCCTCACGGCCTTCAAAGTTTTTTGGTCCATTCCTAACAAGTCCGCAGTCCCTCTTTCACTCATCACTGCAGTATCATCATCCAGCACATATCCGTCACACATAATGCCGGGTATCAATTCAACTTGGCCATAATAGACTGCTTTTCGTTCGGTCATAATATACCTCGTCTATAGATATATGTCTGGTTAATGGATCGTTCGGCAGACCGCCAGACGAATTCGGTTTTGATCTCGCTTCGCTCACCACGAAGTTTCGGGGACGTCATCCCTAGCCTCACGATGAGCAATATACCTTATCTATTTAGCAATAAATTTGTTGGCCTAATTTATCCAAATAGTTATACATACGTGCCCGGATATTTGACTCACTCAACTGAGCCATTAAGCCTTAACTTGCAGCCGCCCCCGCTATCATCGTCAAACGTCTCACCCAAATCATACGGATTTGACCCGCACTCACGACGGCATGACGCACGTCCATCCCTCGGTGAACCTTTGGTGAAATCAACTAACCCAATGGAGCGGCGTTCCTGAATGCCCGCCAAGGCAATAAAACCAATCTGTTAGCATAAACAATACGCCTTCCGAAAACGGCGTTAGGCCATATCTACATTTAATGGGCTAACATTCAAAGGCATTTTTTGCCCAATATGTTCTAAATCATATAGCCTAATAACAGTTCCAGACTTTGCTTGTAAAATACCGTTGAACAGTGTTTCTAAGTTGATCTTATGATGAAAGCGAACTAAACTATATCGTTGGGTAATCAACTTTTCCCGTTGTTTCTCTTGTTTGGGGTCGTAATAGCGGTGGCAATAACCGTTGCATTCTAAAACCAACATTAATTTAGCGACAAAGAAATCAACCTTATATGGACCAATCGGATAGTTAAAGTGCAAGTCAAAACCTTCAAAAACCTTGGACAGTATTTCTCGCCATTGGATTTCTTCTTTAGTCTCCGGTTTAACAAAAGAGCCAACCTGTCCAAAGACTTTCTTTTTCAGTTCTATACCAACGACACTAT
>LUTY01000440.1 GCA_001640045.1 Candidatus Thiomargarita nelsonii
AAAATCCACCGTGACGGTGGTTGACTGCCAACCAATATTATAGGCATTGTATTCAATGTCAAATGTTCCGCCCAAAATATTGATTATCGTTCGTGGCTCAACGACTTTGCCAAATTGACCAATTCAATCAACCCAGCGCGATAGCCAAACGGATCATCACCACGCGCACCACGCGCCAAGCTTAAAATCTCATCATAAGAAAACCGCTCAAGATACTTACCACCCCGCAATTGTTGACCAAAAGCAGCAACCGCAGCTGAAAAACGAAAACGTTCACTGGTACTATCAACCAGATCTTGCCGCATGAGGGGCCATTCCAACAATTGACTGGTATCACCATCAGGGGCTTTGTAACGCAAGCGCAAAAATGCCAACTCATTGTCCTGCCCAGACACCGTTTGATTATCGCCATAGCGCCGATTTTCAAGGCGTTCCCCACCACTGCCTACCAAAGCAATTTCATACAAAGCCGTCACAGTATGCCCTGCTCCAATTTCCCCCGCATCAACCTGATCATTGCTAAAATCTTCTCGCTTTAACATGCGGTTTTCATAGCCAATTAAGCGATACTCCGCCACCTTCGCCGGATTAAACTCAATCTGAATTTTGACATCTTTGGCAATGGTGTTAAGAGTAGAGGACATTTCATCCACCAACACCTTTTGCGCCTCATTGATGTTATCAATATAGGCATAATTGCCATTGCCGGCATCAGCCAATTGTTCCATCAAACGATCATTATAATTGCCCGTCCCAAAGCCAAGCGTCGTCAAAGAAATCCCACTTTTGCGTTTTTCCTCAATGAGATTTATCAGCGCCTCATGGCTCACGGTGCCGACATTAAAATCGCCATCGGTTGCCAACAACACGCGATTAATGCCATCCCTGATAAAAGCCTGTTTAGCAACGGCATAAGCCAATTGTATGCCCGCCCCGCCATTGGTTGAGCCACCAGCACTCAGACGATCCAGAGCGGCAATAATTTTGCCACTTTGATTGCCCGGGGTGGGTTCTAACACCAAGCCCTCTGCCCCCGCATACACCACCAAAGAGACTTTATCTTTTGCCGTCAATTGCCTACTCAGCAATTTCAAAGCCGATTTGACTAAAGCCAATTTATCAGAACTTTTCATAGAGCCTGACACGTCCACCAAAAACACCAAATTAGCCGGCGGCAAATTGTCTTTGGGAATGTCATATCCCTTGATGCCGATATGTAGCAAATGCGTTTTTTTATTCCAAGGTGTCGGCGCGATTTCCGTCGTCACCAAAAAAGGTGGATCAAGACTCTCTGGCAGCGGATAATT
>LUTY01000441.1 GCA_001640045.1 Candidatus Thiomargarita nelsonii
CTGGCCTCAAGCACGCCGCATCACTGTCTTATGTGGTATCGGCAACAATGGCGGCGCAGGCTTGTTTGATGGCAGTGTCAAGGGCCGTTTTAATTAAGCTTGCCGACAAAACGGCACATCTTTCACCAATATGTTTTTGGTTTTTGCGTAATTTGTTATTAGCAAACGCAAGAAGATAAAAGCGAATAAGGTTTTCAATTATTGATGAATCATAAATGACGATTTTTCTGCCTTGATAGGGACTATTTTTAGCCACGACTTTTACTGTGTTTGTCCTCATGCTCAAACCCTCGTCAATAAATGGTTTGAGTACTTTTGGAGGCCAGTTTGTCCTCATGCGATTTAACAGTTTTTGATCGACTCCCAACAAATCCGCAGTCCCTCTTTCACTCATCACAGCAGTATCGTCATCCAGCACATAGCCATCACAAACAATGCCAGGTATTAATTCGACTTGTCCGTAATAGACGGCTTTTCGTTCTGTCACTGTCATAATATACCTCACCTGTAGATATAATCTGGTTAATTGGAAGTGAGGCAGACCGACCAGGTTATTCGGCTTTTCGGGGACGTCATCCCTAGCCTCACGGTTTTTAACTTATCAAATATACTATATACATGTCAAACGTTTTGGGAGATTTGAACGTGCCTAAATAAGTGGGACGTTGCCTACGCTTGCTTCATCAATTAACTCGATCCAATGTTTGACAGCGACATCCGCCCGAGTCGCTAAATGCATTTGGCAACCAATATTCGCCGTCACAATCACATCAGGAGAGTCCTTTTGTAGTGAGTGCAATTTATTCGTAAGAAGTTGCTGTGAGAGTTCAGGTTGGAGAATGGAATAAGTCCCCGCTGAGCCGCAGCATAAATGTGAGTCAGAAATAGGCAAAAGCTCAAAGCCTAGCCGCTTCAAAATCGTCTCCACCACAGTATTTAATTTCTGTCCATGCTGTAATGTGCAAGGATTATGGAAAGATATTTTTTTATATTTAGCCGTGTTGAATTGCAATTGTGTTAAGGTTTCCTTATCTAGGATTTCACCGATATCCTTAGCATATTGTGAAATTTGTTTGGCTTTCTCGGCGTCCAGTGATGGCAGGTGTCCGAGACTTATATTAATAAGATCGATCTCTGTCACTAAGGCATTGAACCAGAATCCAAGCACGATTAGTACCGCTGCCTGATAAAGTAGCCTCGCCCCGTCGTGTCCTGATCGATACACCGGGAAAAAGACGATGAGCAATACTAGCGTCATCAGAAATTCGATGTTTTGCCATGCTTTCACCGGCTCGATGGGGGCGAA
>LUTY01000442.1 GCA_001640045.1 Candidatus Thiomargarita nelsonii
TAAGTTGATGATAAGGTTTGAAGGATTAACTAACGATGAAATCAATCAGAGCCTATTTTATGGCCAAATTTTATGATACAGCCATAAAAAAAGTGGAAGAAAACTGTTTAAGCCAGTGGAGAAGTGATCTGTTGGGAAATCTCAGTGGAGATGTATTAGAAATAGGCAGTGGAACTGGCCTCAATCTGAAATATTATCCAAAAACAGTTAATATGCTGGTGTTAACTGAACCAGATTCCAATATGCGCCACATCCTCAACCAGCGAATTGAAGAATCCGATAAAGATAATATTTTAATGGCTAACTACCACGCTGAATCAATTGATTTGCCCGACGAATCTTTTGATTATGTGGTTTCCACTTTGGTTTTATGCTCTGTTAAAAATCCCTTAAATTCCCTAACAGAACTTAAACGCCTTCTTCGGCCCAATGGACAATTGATATTTATGGAACATGTCGCCGCAGACGATAATCCAAAATTATTGAAATGGCAAAAAAGGATTGAACCCTTTTGGAAATGGATAGGTTGTAACTGTCATTTAGCCCGGCAAACGGAAAACGTCATAAAGCAAGCTGGCTTCAATTCAAATTGAAAAAGTATCTATGCTGGGAGCCCCTCCACTGGTCAAGCCTATGATAAAAGGGATAGCTCAAAAATAGATAGATGTCAGTGCAAGTACCACGCGACGCAGAGCGTCGCCACAGGCATTCCCACGCAGAGCGTGGGAACGAGAACAACGAGAACAAACGAGAACACGGGGTCTCGTTCCCACGCTCTGCGTGGGAATGCATGCCTCGACGCTCTGCGTCGAATGAGTTACACATCGCGTAATAACTACTAATATGTCACCAACCAACACTTACGAAGAATTTATAAAAGGCATCTGGAAAGAAAATCCAGTTTTTGTCCAAGTACTGGGCATGTGCCCGATGTTAGCTGTCACCAATTCAGCGATCAACGCTATTGCTATGGGACTGGCGACTTTTTTTGTCTTGTTCGGCTCCAGTACCCTCGTTTCCCTGTTTAAGAATTTCATTCCCAAACAGGTACGCATTTCCTGTTATATTATTATTATCGCCACTTTTGTCACCGTCGCCGATTATACTTTGCAGGCTTTAGTCCCCGAAGTGCATAAGGAACTGGGTGCCTTTGTCCCCTTGATTGTGGTTAATTGTATGATTTTAGGACGCCAAGAAGCCTTTGCCTCAAAACATGGAGTGGGCTTAGCGATGGCGGATGCTGTGGGAACGTCCATTGGCTTTTTATTTGCTTTGTTCACCTTAGGTAGTGTCCGAGAAATTTTAG
>LUTY01000443.1 GCA_001640045.1 Candidatus Thiomargarita nelsonii
CTAACAGATTTATCGAATGTGCAGAGAGTTGTAAACATATTTGTCCCGAACCAGAACTTGGAACGATAGTGTCATCAATATCATGTCAGCATAACTGCATAGCCCGCTGCGATGAAAAATATTAGGTCGAATGGTTGACTGGTTTAGCAAGCATAGAGTGCGTCCCACGCCCCTTTAAAATATGGCGTGACATCCGAGTGCGTAAGACACACCCGGCACTCATTGATTGTTTTAACCAAATACATGATTAAGAGCAAATCTTGGATGATACTCTTAATCATCAAAATAAAATAAACTCTTATGAATCCCATAGCCTTTTTGATAACCAGTAGTTTTTTAAATGCGGCTCTACGGCGTAGTGAAAAAAAATCTGATGTAAAGCAAGCCCTAGAACGACAAGCCGCTTTGGAAATTCAGCGTCATCAACACAGTTTAGAAGAACAAACCCAACAACAGCAATTAAGTCACGAATATCGTTCTAAAGAGCAAACACAATCGCATTTACTTCGTCAACAAGAATTGGCAAAAAATCACGAACATCGTTTAACCGAACAAGCGCAAGGGCACTCGTTTCGTGAACAAGAATTGGATCAAAATCACGAACACCATTTACAAGAGCAAGCCCAAGCTCACATACTACGCGGACAAGAACAAACCGAGGATCATAAATATCGTTTAGAAGAACAAACACAAGCCAGTTGGCATCGTTGCCGTGAAATTGCGTTAAGTAAATATCTTGACACACAAGCTCAAGAAAAAGGGCATATTTATCGTCAAGAAGAACAAATGTTAACGCATAGCCATCGAAAAAATGAAATTGCATGGTCAAATGAACTACAGTTATATCGAGATTTGCGATTACGCCAAATTGCTCAGGAAAATGCACTAGAATTAGAGCAAATTCGCACGCAATATGCCGTTCAAACGGCAGTGATTAATCAAAGTTGGGCCAAATCAGAGGAAAATAGTCCCTTTGTAGAACCCTCTGACCAAACCATTCAAATGCTTAGGGCAACTTATCAGTCTAATATGGGTAAACCGTTAGTATTGATTGCGCCGTTTTGGGATGACACTCTACCCTATAAAGCTAACGATGAAGGTGGTTTTCTTGACTATAGGATGGCCTTTAATATTGCTTGGCAACAAACACAATGGTTTGATAATGTGGTGAAATGTGATGGATATCTCAAGCGTCCTTTGCGTCATACAGATAGAGATATAGCGATCATATCTGCTGAATTAGCTGATATTCCGACTATTTTGATTCATGGCATGGTACAAGGTAAGCAGAGAGTGCATCCCTCTA
>LUTY01000444.1 GCA_001640045.1 Candidatus Thiomargarita nelsonii
AAGCCCCGGTGTGAAATTATTTATCTGAACATAACGTTTGTTCTCGTTCCCACGCTCTGCGTGGGAGACGCAGTAACTTCGCTGTGCGGAGATCATGCCTGCATCGACGCTCTGCGTCGAGTGTGCCCCCATTAAGCACTAAACAAGCCCGCAAATCCCATAAATGCCATTGAAAGAATACCAGCAATAATAAGACTCATTGCAGTCCCTTTCATCAGGGAAGGTACATTTGACAATTCGTTTTCTTCACGCAATCCCGCCATGAGTACCAGTGCCAAGGTAAAACCGCCACCCGCACCCAAAGCAAAAATCACGCCCTCCAGCAGCCCATAACCGCGATTAGTCGCAAAAATGGCAAAGCCAAGAATGGCACAATTGGTCGTAATCAATGGTAGAAAAATACCCAGGGCACGAAACAAGGCCGGACTTATTTTTTTGATAACCATTTCAACAAATTGCACCGTACTGGCTACCACCACAATAAAGCTAATCAGGCGTAAATAGGGGGCATGTATCAGTATATAGGTATTGAGAAACCAAGTACAAAGTGCCGTAATCAGCATCACAAAGGTACTCGCCAATCCCAGCCGAAATGCCGTTTCCAGCTTGCCCGATACTCCAAAAAAGGGACAAAGTCCGAGAAAGTAAGAAAATACAAAATTATTGACCAGTAAGGCACTGATAAAAATCCAAATGAGATTATCCATAGTTATTAATTATTTATTATCCAATTTGATTGTTCATTGATAACTGTGTACTGACAATGGATTCTTTCTTTTCTTTGAGCCAGTTGAAAAAGAGCAAGATTAGGCCAAGCCAAGAATTTTTTGGTATATTGGGCTCGACGCAGAGCGTCGCTACATGCATTCCCACGCAGAGCGTGGGAACGAGAAACACTGGTGTTTCTCGTTCCCACGCTCTGCGTGGGAATGCCTGCCGCGACGCTCTGCGTCGAATTTTGTCGCTCATCTCTTTTCATAAATGACGAACATCCACATACTGCCCACTTGGCAAGGATAGCACTTGTTTAAAGGCTTTTGCCAAGCTGGGTGCCGCCGCTTCAGGCGACGGCATATCAGGCGTGTTCCTAGCACTTTGTAATCGCTTTAATGTTGGATAAATGTCTAGCGGTTCTAGTTGATTGATATAAGTTTGCATGGCAGTATCTATCAAACCGGGGGCTAAAGCGGTGAAATGAATTGATGGATTTTCTGCCGCATAAAGTGCAAGTAGCATGTTGAGCGCGGCTTTAGAAATGGCATAAGCGTTCCATCCCCGATGACCCGATTGCGATGCACCGGAAGA
>LUTY01000445.1 GCA_001640045.1 Candidatus Thiomargarita nelsonii
AGTCACAAAAAGTGCCTTTACCCAAGCGCGTCGCCATTTAAAACCAGAAGCCTTTGTAACATTGAATCAAAAAGGTGTAATAGACGTTTTTTACGATAAAGATGGCTTTTTGAAAGTTTGGGGTTTTCGTTTATTGGCTATTGATGGCTCTAAAATTCATTTGCCAGAGTCTCTAGAAATAAAAGAAGAATTTGGTACAATCCATTTTACTAATGGCAAGGATAATGAAGTTTATGGACAACATTGTTACGGGTTGGCTTCAGAGGCAAAAGTTTTCGCATAAGTACCGCGAAAACTTTTGCCTCTGAAGGTAATGTACGATGTTCAAAATAAGATTGTTATTGATGCTTGCCTTGCACCCTTCATCCGCATATGAGGTTGATTTAGCCATGGAACACATCAAGCACGCACAAAATGATGACATGATCTTATTTGATCGTAACTACTCATCCTACCGGTTTTTAGCGTCATTAATTGATTTAAATATACAGTTTACTGGTCGTTGCTCAAGACAATCATTTAAAGCAGCACAACGTTTGTTTAAACAAAGTGTTACTGATAGTAGTACAGTTACTTTATTCGCTAAAGGAGAAGTCAAGAAAAAATGTAAAAAGTTGGGATTTCCTACTAAAATCACTGTACGCTTCGTAAGAGTCAGGTTAAGTACTGGTGAAATAGAAGTTCTCGTAACTTCGTTACTAGATGAAAAACAATATACTGCACATATGTTCAAAGAGCTTCAGAGGAAAATGTTTTTGCGAATAAGTACCCGCAAAAACATTTTCCTCTGAAACAATTTGCGCTGGGGTGTAGAATGCTTTTATGGCGTTTTAAAGGAACGCTTAAACCTTGAACATTTCTCCGGAAAGACTGCTCATTCTGTTAAACAGGATTTTTATGCAACTATATTTATGACAGGCTTAGAATCTGTGCTCACCCAAACAGCAGAATCACAATTATTTGATAAATCCCGTCAAAATAAACATCGGCAGACTGTCAATAATATGGTATCTTTTAATGCCATTAAAAACTTTATGGTAGAATTGTTCTATCATTGTAATAAAATTCAAAAGCTTATGGAAACATTGACCGAATGGTTTGTCAAAGATCCAACTTATGTTAGGCCAGGAAGAAATGTAGCACGAAAAAAGAGTTTAACTAGGGCTTCTTTAAACTATTATAAACGTGTTTTTAAGCCTTGTTTTTAGTTAAATAGCTTTTTTTATCAAATCGGGTTTTATTGATTTTTCTATTCAATTATTTTGAATGGGTTGGGGTATTTTTGGCTAAAAAATGGCTGAAAG
>LUTY01000446.1 GCA_001640045.1 Candidatus Thiomargarita nelsonii
ATGATGCTATTCCCTGCATCTCCACTCGGAGACACTGTGAATGATGCTTCACCATTGGCATTCGTTGTGATTTCGTTATTATCTAAAGTACCACGAGTTGTGGAAAGGGTTATTTTTTCATTGACTTGTGCAACACCCCTTCATCCCAATGTACATTAAACCGCTGACCCCCGCTGAGGTTGAGGGGCACTTGACAACCCAAATCTAGCCTACCGTTGCCATTGATATCCTCACCCGCATCAAGTATGCGATTATTGTTGATATCTTCGTTATCAGAGATTAAAGTACAAAGATTATTTGAAGAGGATATCGGCGTTACAACGAAATTACTGTCAGAAATACTCACCTGAATGCTATCTCCATCAGCCCCTGCTCGGCTTGCCGTAATAACATCCTCTCCGGCATGACTTGCCGTGTAGATGACCTCAGCTTGACCTTGAGCATTCGTCACGGGAGAAGGCGTGTTGAAAGTATTATTTAACTGAGAACTGAGGTTTAAAGCTTTCCCCGCAATACCTTTGTCCGCATAATCTTTGAGGGAAATAACAAAGCTTGCTTCTGTGTTGATAACAACCGATGTGGGACCTGCTATACTAATAGTCGTGCCTATGACATCAATACTAATACTGTCTTCTAGGGTTCCCCCAGCCTTGGTCGCCACCCTTGCTGTAACCGTAATGGTACGATTATCAGAACTGACTTGCGTCGTTAAACGAGCCTGAGCACGCCCTGAGGCATCCGTCACTCCCGCTGGTGCCGTACTCCCTTCTATTTGAATGGGCCGAAGTTCTCCAGAATCGGCATGAAAAGTGATCTCTGCCCCTTCCACCAGATTGTTTTCTTGATTCTTGACTATCGCGCTGATAATCACACCATCGCTATTACCTTCCGAACCCAGTTGGGTGCTATTGGTTATCAAGAGAATATTCTTGACTTCTTTCAAGTTGTCTGATGATGGCGCGAGAAATGTAATAGTGACATTTTTAGGCTGAATAGAACTCCCTTTAACCCCAATAGTGACCTTGATTACAGCCACAGCAGTGGACGTGATCTGGGTTGAAAAGAACCCATTATCATCCGTTTTATTTTCAGAAGGCTTGGCAACCGCCACAGAACCCTGTGGCATGAGCACGACAATAGGCACATCCTTCACAGCCTGTCCACTCTGGTTTCTGGCAACCACATCAATTTGAATCGCATCTTGACCATTTGCAGGTTGTTTATCGTTAACAACGTTGACACTCAACTGGATACCATTAAAAACACCCACATCAGTGGATTCAACAAATGTGACAATCACTTC
>LUTY01000447.1 GCA_001640045.1 Candidatus Thiomargarita nelsonii
CATATTGACACTTTATAGGAGATATAACATGGCTACTACCTTACCTCGTATTACTGCTAGGGTTGACATTGATACTCAGGACTTATTAGCACAAGCTGCCGCTATTGTTGGTATATCCAGTATTAACTCTTTTGTATTAAGTGCTGCCATTGAAAAAGCAAAGCAAATTATGGAACGTGAACGTTCTTTAAAGCTTAGTCAACGCGATGCAGTAATGTTGATTAATGCCTTAGATACAAACCCTAAACCTAATGTGCGGTTACAACAAGCTGCCAAACGCTATGAAAGCAAAACCCTATCATGATTACAGTACAACTTGATAAGAAAAAGCATAACAGAAAGCGTTTTGACTGTGGTGTTGAAGCCCTAAACAATTACCTCTGCCTGTTGGCCAACCAACAGTCAAGCAAGGATAATACAAGAACCTTTGTATTAGAAGATGAAAGTCACTCTGAAAATATTATTGGTTACTATACATTGACTATGACTCCCATTGACCTGGAGGCATTACCAACACAGTTACAGAAAAGGCATCAAAATGCTAAAGCAGGTGGCTTACTAGCTCGTTTAGCAGTAGACAAACGTTATGCAAAACAAGGTTTTGGTGAATGGTTATTGATTGATGCATTAAAAAAACGGCTATCAGCTAGTGAAACAGTTGCTTTTCCATTAATAATTGTTGATGCAAAGGAAGGGGCTATTTCATTTTACGAAAAGTTTGGGTTCAGGGCTTTTCTGGATACATCAAATAAATTGTTTATTACAGTGGCAGATGTACGTAAGAGCTTGGGGTGACCAAGCCTTTAGGAGGCTAAAGCCGAATCAACGCTCATTTTAATGTTAACCCCAGTTTGATTTTGTCAAGTTAAAAAAACTTGATCATCGAGTAAAATCCCATAAAAATGATTAATATAGTTTCCAAAATAAAATTCTGTTTGTGCGCTTTTGATAGCCGCTTGGCTCATTCTTTCATATAAAGTCGGTTGAGAACATAACACTTGAATCTTGTCAGCGAGTGCCATCGGATCAACCAGTTTCGGGGCTTCTATCTTATCAGTCTTAGGATTATAAACATATTCAGGCAATTGATCATTGCTGCCTCCTAACTGGGCATATTGTTCAACAGGCAAGCTAGGTGCTATACAAAAACCATTTTTATTGTGCGTCACCACTTCAGGCAATCCGTCAACTGCCGCCACTATAACAGGAGACAACACTTTTCTCGTTGATGGCAGTATCACTGTGCGAGAACTCAACCGCGAGATGCAATGGCATTTACCCACCAATGGCCCAAAAACGCTTA
>LUTY01000459.1 GCA_001640045.1 Candidatus Thiomargarita nelsonii
ATATCGTGCCGCCAAAAACGTTGTTTACTCACTAAATTACTTATAACATTGATTTAAAAATCATTTTTCAAAGGCTGACAATTTTCACAGCTATCGCGCAAATAAAGCATCCATTTATAAGAAATCACCTAAAATTATTTTATTTAGCATGTCTCCGTTATCGCCTTTTTTCGCAGTATCACGTATGCAAAATCGGTAAGCCACGGTATAGGATGTTTCACTAAATAATTTGAAGTATGCTGATGTAGTTTCAAAAGCAACTTCAACCTCCCATAATATCCATCATGTCCATAAAACCCCCAATATTCTTCCACTTGATAACCCAATTTCTCAAAGCGGCCAATTTGATGTGCTAGCGGCCCAAAGCACCAGCTATAATACGCAGGGAATTTTGCTTTATTGCCTTCTTTAAGGCGGATTTTAGGTTGAAGAACATTAATCAATTCATAAGCCACCCTTTCAGGTAAAAGGTAATTTACCAGAAAGGGTAAAGCGAACAAAGTAGGAAAAAAATGAAAAGCAACACCATTTGGAGAAAGCATTTTCAATATGTTATTGTGAAAATCGTATCCTCTCTTGACATGCTCTGCTAACATTCTGCTAAAGACTAAATCGTAGTATTCTCCGTCAATTATCAGATTAGGGTCACCTATATCTGCTTGTACTTTTCTGTAGACATCTGGTGCTTTTTTCAGTTCATCAGCAGAAATATCAAGCACCGTATAATCTAAGCCATGTTTTTCTATAAACTTAGGACTTAGACTAGGATTGGCACCGCCACCAACGTCACAAATTTTTATAGCACCTTCGTCTAATATGAGTTTTTCCAGAAATGAATAATAACCAGTGAAAGCCTTTTCAGTTTTATCGTATTTATATTTAAATGGTAATACAGTCATTGATGTGGTTTTCCATTTTTTCATCTCAATCTAAAAAATAAATTTCGTGTTTTAGAGAACAATTGCAATGGGACTTCAATAAACAGAGTTGTTTTCAACTCAATCTGTCCCAGATTCATAGCCAAGTTCAATTCTTCTTGTGCTGGACGGGAAAGAGTCTAAGCCTCGTAACACCCAAGGACACACAGAAGGAGGGGATTGTGAGGTATTTTTGCCACAATCCGACCGCCAAAAGAAGAACAACAACCAAAGTCCCTCCGGGGTACGGACTCCACCTAAACATCACATTGATTTAAAAATTATTTTTCCAAGGCTGACCCTTTTCACCGCTATCGTGCAAACAAAGCATCCAGTTGTAAAATTTCACCGTTTTTTGGATTGGAGAGCCACCCTACCGGGCGCAAAAAACTGAAATCCATATTCTTCCATCAAACGCACAATGTCCATAAATAGCATTTCTCCTTCATACATAGGTTTGAATGACGCTTCTAAAATCACATAGTCAACCCGTTTCAAAGTGTCTCGCCCACCACGCAGCGTCGTTGATTCATAACCTTGAACATCAAGTTTGAGCAAAACGGGCGGCTCAAGCGTCATCGCATTGAAAACCTTATCTAGGGTAGAAAGGTTCACGGAAATCGTCTTGACTTCTTGTGCATTAGGAAAAGCTAGACGATGCGCTTCAGCAAGCGGGATGATAGAGCTTGAGAGACTGTAGGCATTAACATGAAAAGGGATTTATCCTTCCTGATCGCCCAATGCCAGCGGATATACGGTGATGTTTTTGAGCTTGCGTACATGCTTTTTCAAAAGTGTCACGGCTTCGGGCAGCGGTTCAAAGGAATGGATTTGTAGCTTGGGAAAGAATTTTGCTGACGCTATTGTAAACTGACCCACGTTTGCTCCGACATCAATAATTGTCTGAGGGCGGATACTTTGTTGCTTTAATGCGGACAGCATACGGTATGAAGTCAGCGAAAATTTCGGCCATGTCAATAAGGCATAAATTTCTCGCGGATTCAGGGCGAGTTCTATAGTTTTGATTATCACATTCTTTAATGCCATTTGCCTTACCTTGATTATACCTTTTTTATTTTAGAAGATTGGTATCTTGGAACCTTAACCATTCTAATAAAACGGCTCTACACTGAAGACAATTTAGTTTTCCTAATAAAGTTTGTATTCCATCCCTAGTGTTAGGAAATATACTACCAATTCGTTCTTTAGGAATAGAAGAGTCATCAGCTATTTCTGCTACAAAACCATATAATTTTTGATTAGAAAATGAACTGTTTATTAACCACCCTTCTTGGTTTTGTGGTTTTATTGTGTAGATTGTCTCAGAATTTACACCAAGCTCCCTTTCAAGAATTTTGGTTACCATTTCTTGATGTTTTTTACTCTCTTCTATTCTTCCGCCCGGAAAATCAAGTGTGCAAGTATTAACTCCAACACGAAAATTTTTTGGAGGTAAAATGATGGAGTGGTTCCATATTGGAAGTATAATTACAGAATCAGCTTTCTCAATTCGCCAATACTCCAATTCGTTATCATGCTCATCTGTCCAAGACTCGCCAAACAAGGTCAACCACTTTGAATGTATTTTGACGATAGTTTTTAATTTGTGCCAGTTCTTCAATTTGTTCCCTGCCCGCCCGGGACTGAATGAAAAGTACTCATTTCACACGAATCAGTGAGTTTTTAATACTCTCAACCACATTTTGTACCCATTTTTCTATAGAATGATTTTGGATAATATTTTGTGAAATTTTTCCCATTTTCCGACGTAACTTCCTATCATAGCAAAGAGCTTTTATACAGGATGCCAACTTTTCTGAATTTCCAGAAGGAAAACTCATACCATTTTTTCCCTCTTGAAGGAGTTCAGGGGCACAACCAATATGATCTGATAGAATGAGAGGTAACCCAAATTCCATAGCTTCGTTGACAACAAGCCCCCATGGTTCACTCAGACTGGGAAGTACAAAGATATCGGCCGCCGCGTAGTACTCTGCAAGCTCCTCTCTCTGAAGAAAGCCTGCAAACTTGATTTGTTGAGCCAAATTCAGGCGTAATGCCTCCTGACGTAGTGTTTCTAACAATGGCCCTGTTCCTGCTAATACTAATAGTGGCCTAATGCCTTCCTGATAATTTTTATCGAGTGCTTCTAAAAGTGTTAAAATCCCTTTTTCTTTACTCAGCCTACCAACATACAGTAGTACAACTTGCTTTTCCCAGTTGAACTGTTGACGTAAATTTTGTCGGTTGCCTAACAATTTACCTGTCAAATCCCCCATATACATGGAAGGATTTCCAATAACAGATATTTTCTTTATATCACTTGTATATTGTAAAGCATAATCTTTTTGGGCTTGCCCTGTAGCTAAGATACCCCTAGCATGTTGGAACAAAAACCGTTTAAGATATTCCTTAACCTTACCTGTTCCTCTCATATCATAGCGAGTATTTGCTACAAATATAAAATATGGTTTTCTTTTTAAAAGGCACAATAGTGCTGCAGCTATACAATTTGCATTAGCGTGTATTAAAACTAACGCATCAAATTTCCCTTTAACCAGTGGCCAAGGTTTTGGCCACTCTAATTGAATCGTAAAACCGGAACTATCTGATTTTGGATTCACAATAACATGATGAAAATCTAATGCAGTTTGACTAAATTCATATAAAGTCACCCCTGCTTTCAAAAAGTAAATTTCCAACTCGACATCTTTACGTTTAGCCAACAAAGCAAATCTATCATTCCAGTAAGGAATAGGGTACCAAGTTACCCAACGGATCAAAAGCATTTATTTCTCCTTTTCAGTCCAAGGTCACCATTTTTTCATAGATACTTTCACTGTTGCCTTAATTGGGTCATTTTGATATCTAGTTGG
>LUTY01000449.1 GCA_001640045.1 Candidatus Thiomargarita nelsonii
GGTTGTCCAGATCACGTACCGTATTAACACAGCCAAGCAGGCTAGTTAAAAGCATCGCTAATACTATTAGCTCTATTATCTCTTTTTTGAATGGCATTATAAAATATCCTTAAAATAAGTAATAATATATCCATCAGGGCAACCATAAAGGATTGCCCCTACCTGAAATTATTTTTCTATTCCATCTGTTTTTAGAGTGCTGTTCAACGATATATATTCAGCAACATCATCAATTTTTTCGTCATTGATATGGATTTGTTGACTAAAACGATTGAGCTTAACTGGACTCATGTCAACAGCCACTGTAATTTTCCCTGAAGCGTCTTGAACAACCTTAAAACTATTAAATCCAAAGAAGCTATTAAAAGCAACCACCTTCTGTCCAGTGGTTAAGTTTGTTAGTGTTACATCGTGAGATTCATTTTCTTGGGCAATAACGATGACTCCAGATGGAGTATTAAACCACCGAATACGCCAAAAATAATGAGGGTAATTTGGAACTCCGTTTCGCTCATAAAGAGACTCAAAAAAATCCATATCCTGACATTTTTGAACAGCAGCATTCTGCCTGCGGCAATTAGAGCCAACCGAAATATCTTTTCCTCCTATTGATATATCGAACGGATGTACTTTTCCAGTTTTCAGATTGACTAACATGTAGTCTTCTTTCACGCATAAACCCAAAAGTGAACAGGTATCTTTTGTCAGATCTATTGTTTGTTTCAACATATCAGCAGGATTCTCACTGTAATCCGTCCAATTTTTGGTCTTTTCTAGTAATATGTAATCAGTACTAGAAATATCACCATTTTGGTAAGACGCTATGTGAAAACCTGCTCCCGGGACACCGAAATTTGAAAATCCCTTGCCAGCTAAATATCTGTCTACAGAATTTCTACCAACAATTAGGAATCCTCTTGACAATAAAATCACATCTAAACCTTGATACTGTTCTCCATTGTCCGTTTGTATTGACAAAATATTTCCAGATTGAGTCCCTGTGGCGATGGTAATCGGTTCCTGTGGTACACGGCTACTTTTGATGAGATATTCATCTGAGCCTGTCTCTAACAAATAGGTCACATCACCCGTTTTATAATTTGCCACATATTTGACAATCTTTCCATCAGAGTCTAAAAACTGTTGCCCATTGACGGTAAAACCATCTTTATCTGGTGCGATTGTGACACTTTGCTCTAAGCTTTCCCATGACTGAAAGATAGCAGCTAGTCTTTTTTCAGCTTCGTCTTCTGACAATGGAATTTCTTCAATAGGCTGTGCAATCATGTTAGTTAGCCGATC
>LUTY01000450.1 GCA_001640045.1 Candidatus Thiomargarita nelsonii
CATACGAATAACAGGTGCATCTGAGGCCCCATCGAGGTAGTCAGTATCTAAATCGACACCATCCGAGTCGCTTGCCCCGTCTAATTCGGGTGATAATTTGGCACGCCAATGTTTGATTAAGCGATCAACATGCTCTTTTTGCCCCTCTTCAAAGAAAATCTCTGAGCCTAAGATAAAACGTATGATGGCACGATCTTCGATCTCGGGCAATGTTGAAAACATTAAACGCGGATCATCAGGAAACTTTTCTACAGGTGCGATCTCTTTTTTAGATAATAATTGAGTAAACAGTGGTAAGTTGAGAGCGTTCATATCAATCACTCTTCCGGTGAGGATGGTTGCACACGACTAAAGCCAGTCACTTTAATCGTACCTGTTAATTTCTTTCTGCGATTGCGTACATCTAAACTGATGACTTCCAGTTTGATTGGATTATCGTTCACTGCCATTAAAAATTTTATCAGCGTTTCACCGTTGCCTTCAAACTGCATAGATTGAATCACGAATACCCATTCTCCAGTACTATAAGTCGTATTATCGGGCGTATCCAGTGATTTAAAAGTGATGCCAGCTTCTTGGGCAAGATTTCTCACTAAATCTTGCATTTTTGCGCTCACCAATTCAGGCGTATCGCCTTGTAGTAAGCCTGCCTCGATTTCATCGCGTTCTACTTTTATCCTTTGATTCTCAGCTTTCCAGTATGCCGCCCGTTTAGCAATATTTTCGTAACGCTCAATGTTTTGCTGCAATTTTTCGAGGGATTGCCAATAATCATCATAAAAATTGTACACCATCGGTAGCAATACAAACGGTAACATATAGCTGATAAATATCACGAGGGCGATGATACCAAGTTTTTTTTCTTTTTTTGTCACAAATATTAATCCTATAATATTTCTCGTTCCCACGCGGCGCAAAAATGCCATTAAGGGCAACCACAAGGGATTGCCCCTACGTGATATGCCATTTTTGTAGGGGCAATCCTTTATGGTTGCCCCTGTTAGGCGATGGCATTTTTTCGCCGCGTGGGAACGAGAGAACCTTGTTAAATAGCACGAATCCGAGCCGCTTGCGCCTCTAATTGCTGCAAAGACGCGCTCATATCAGCAACCCGTTGTCGTTCTTTTTCTACAATCTCAGCGGGCGCACGTTCGGTAAATTTGGGATTATCCAATTTAGCCGTACATTTGGCTAACTCTTTGTGCAACTTTTCCAGCTCTTTATTCAGTCGCTTTAATTCAGCCTCTTTGTCGATTAAGCCCGCCAATGGAATTAAAATTTGCATTTCACCCACTAAGGCT
>LUTY01000451.1 GCA_001640045.1 Candidatus Thiomargarita nelsonii
CAGGTCGGTATTTGACCTGGCAGGTTTGGTTTTTAACCTGCCAGGTCTGGTTTTGAAGTTGACTAAATTATTTTATGCACGTTCCTTACCACCTATCAGTTTGGTTTAGTACTTAGGATTTGCGAAAACAACGGATAAACCATTAATTATATACTATTGAACGTGATCGTTCCCCTTGCGCTCCAAGACAAACCATTTTTGAGGACTTGGAGTGAAACTGAGCCAGCACCGAATGAATAAATGATATGAAAACACAAGCTAAAATTACCAAAGAAAAAATTGAGTTTGAAAGTGGATTTGGACCCTTTCAGACAATCCCCATCAAATTAGATATTCTACCTCTAACGGTTTTTATAGGTCCCCAAGGCACCGGGAAATCGCTAATCAGCCAACTCCTATATTTTTTTCGTGACGCTGAATACTTACTCGCACAACTTTCTGAGCGAGAAGATGTTCGTAGAATGGTTGAAGGGGTGCGGGGAGGATAAAAAATCAATAAGGCATTTGCGCCCTTTTTAAGCAAAGATGTGTTGATGACTTATCAATGTGAATATGACAACCATTCAACACTCAAACGTCAACTGTTTTTCAATAAAAAAGACTATAAAATTAATCCATTACAATCGTTTAAACCAGAAATTGAAGAATGGTTGTTACGGTTTGTGAAACCAGCCGCAGCAGGGCAAGTGTTGAATAAAGCCTTGTTTGTCCCCGCAGAGCGTACATTTTTTTCCCATTAATCCCCATCTATTAGGTAATAATGCGCTCTCATTTGCAACACGGGAGTTTATCAATTTCTTATTTACCCAAGCCGCCATCAACAATGGCAAAAAGAGCCTGAACAACGTCCAAAAGAAGTCAATGAAATTGAAAAGTTAGTCAAAGAGGCATTGGGCGGACAAGCCATATTCATTCAAAACTGTGCGTATGCCCGCAAATGGCAATATGTTCTGAATGACAATCAGCAACCCATTGTCGGTTAACTGTGTTGAACAAGTAAACCAGTTTGAGGATTGCTGCCTCTGGCTAGAGGTAGAAGATGAAATCATGCTTTGCGAGTTTGTTAGCGGCAAAAGTTACTGGGTTTTTCTGGGTGCGGATGAATTTCGCCTCATGGTTTGCGCTTTGGAGCAGTATGCGGATAGTCAGGGAGTGAATTGGCAAGGGCAAGGCTCAGATTATTTAGCGATTGGCTGGTGTTGCCTGAGATTGAGGCATCAAATGTTTTTGCAGAAGTGTGTTATCAGCCAGAGGAATATAAATTTATTGGTGTTGTGATTCCGTCTAATCATTCTAAAAAG
>LUTY01000452.1 GCA_001640045.1 Candidatus Thiomargarita nelsonii
CTCAACTGCTTTTCATCGGCCCGAACGGTCACCATTTTGCCATTTGGGGGTAGGGCTTGCACCAATCGTCCCCGTTCGGCAATCAGCTTCAAGCCATCAGCCAAACTAAACACGCCAGCTACACAGGCAGCCGCATATTCTCCCGCACTGTGACCAATGACCGCAGTCGGCTCTATTCCCCACGATTGCCACAGTTTGGCTAAGGCATACTCAATAGCAAATAAGGCTGGTTGAGTATATTTTGTTTGGGATAACAACTTCTTATTTTCTTCTTTATTTTCACCATACAAAAGTTCCAGTAAGGGTATTTCCAGATAGGATTGTAGAATCTGGTCACACTGTACCATCATCTCGCGGAACAATGGCTGAGTTTCATACAGTTCCCGACCCATATCCATATCTTGAGAACCTTGTCCAGTAAACAAGAAGGCGATTTTGGGCTTCTCACTTTGGGCCTGACCTTGTACCAAGCCATTAACCCGCTCACCTTGTTGATATGCAGCCAGTTTCTCTTGCAACTCGGCCACTTCATCCCCAAAAACAGCCAAACGATGCTCAAAATGTACCCGACCCGTATTGCCACTGTAACAGACATCAGCGAGATTGACCGCCGGATGTTGGCTGAAGTAGTCAATATATTTGTTCACTTGGTCAGCTAAGGCTTGCTCTGTTTTGCCGCTTAAGGTCAGCATATGTGTGGGTCGCTTACTCTCCACTCTCGGAGCCGGTTGGGAGACGGGGGCTTCCTCCACAAGCAGATGGACATTCGTACCACTCATACCAAAGGAACTCACTCCCGCCAATCTTGGCTCACCGGTCCACGGTGTGGGTTCAGTGGGAACCCTTATCGGCAGCTTGTCCCATGGAATATGTGGATTTGGCTCGGTCAAGTGCAAGTGAGGAGGAATCTCAGTCTGTTGGAGTGATAACACAACCTTGATTAAAGAAGCTATGCCGGCTGCCGATGATAAGTGCCCCAAATTGGTTTTAACGGAGCCAATCATTAACGGAGTAGTACGTTCTTGACCAAGAACCTTTGCCAAGGCCAATACCTCAATCGGGTCTCCCAAGGAAGTGCCAGTCCCATGTGTTTCCACATATTGAATCTGATTGGGCTTCACCGCCGCGTTTGCCAAGACTTGCCTGAGCAGGGCTTCTTGGGCCAAACCATTGGGGGCTGTGAGGCCATTACTACGACCATCATGGTTGGTTGCCGAACCTCGAATCAGTGCCATGATGTTATCACCGTCTCTGATGGCATCTGAGAAACGTTTCAGTATCACCATGCCACACCCTTCCC
>LUTY01000453.1 GCA_001640045.1 Candidatus Thiomargarita nelsonii
ATGGTTAGCGATGGTGATACCTGCACTAGCAGCAGAGTGGTCATTTGATAAGATGATTGGGGAAGTTGAGAGTAAACTGCCTTTGCTTGAAAAACAGGCTCAAGTGATTGTGAAAATGCTCAATTCGGAAAAGCATCGGCAGCAGATCGAAGCTGATCTTGCCAAGTCCTGTGGTAAGGACCTATTGGGTTCTAACACCTATCTTTACCGCGTTCTGAAAAAACTTGATATGCCGCTTGAAGAGACGGTGATTAATGCGGAAAGGATTTTTAAGGGATACCCAACTTATTATTATGGGGGGCTTGAATGGTTTTTTTTGGTTGATCTGTCTACTGGTGGCGGATATAGTTGTTCTAATCCCATCTGTAAGGCGGGTTTTCTGGATGAATCAAAGGCTCAACAATTAGTCAATGTGGCTAATCGTTTGATGAAGATTCAGAAAAATGTGATGGTTGCCAAGCAAAAACTTTCCAAGAATGACTGTGTTGTTAAGAAGGCGAGCTATTCTTACAAGAAGGCGCCATCACTGTTATCAAAAAAAGATGGAACAGTGGTTTATGATTTTCTGTTTAACGCCACCAGGCACACTGTTTATAATAAGGGTGAGTTTTTTAAGAACCTTAAGCCTGTGGGTGGTCGATACCCATCCAAACTAGAAAAATACCCGACTATCTATCTCGAATATCTGATGTCATTGGCTTCTTATCTGGAGGAGGCTGGTATTGGGGAGAAGGATGATGTTGAAGTAATTGACTGGGATCAGGTACGTAAAAATCTAAAGGGTATTTTAGCCCAGAAAGCTGAAACATTGGAAATTGATGATCTTTTGTAAAGCCTCAAAATTCAATGGGCACCCTGCGGGCAAACGGCTATAGCGTTTCCCGATTGTATAACATACGATTGTTATTCTGTCATTTCGACCAACGGGAGAAATCTTGCCGGCTCAAGATTTCTCCCGTTGGTCGAAATGACAAATTCACTCGTTTGCCCAGTCTATTCTCTCAGCCTTGCTTGCTGAAACGCGATTCAACGGGATTAAAAAAAATGAACTACTTAGCGCAGATTGAAAGAATAAAGAACAAGCTTACTCAGGCCAAAAGAAAAGACCCGAAATTAAAAGTTTTTGGAGCGGCAAGGCATCAGTATGTTCTATCAAAACCGGTGTCAAATACCGAAGTCAAAAATTTTGAAGAAAAGTATAATCTTCAATTGCCAGAAGATTATAAATGCTTTGTTACCCACATTGGAAATGGAGGCATTTCTTACCGAAATTCTGGAGCGACCCTATTATGGGATAT
>LUTY01000454.1 GCA_001640045.1 Candidatus Thiomargarita nelsonii
GGATACCCCTAAATGAAAATCCGTTTATTCCGCTAATCCGTTGTACTAAATAAATTTGAGCTAATGTCCCCATAAGTTTATCAGAAATCGGCATAATCACCTGCTTTTCTATCACGCCATCAACAGATAAATTATTAACTTGGTTTTGCAAGAGTACCCGTATTTTCTGTCTAGTCTCAACTGCCTCACCTTGCGCTATCGGAATGATCGTTTCTAACACCTCGCCACATTCGGGACAATCTTTTGCTAATTGTCGTTCGGTGGTTTCTACCACAATATCTAGCGGTGCTTTGCCTTGCGCTATTTGTTGCACCGTGTCTAAAACCGGGGCACAATCTGGACAATAGCTCGTTATTTTTTCTGTCACCAGTGTGCTGACAAGTTGTTCTGGGGGAACCCCTTGCGCCAACGCTTTTCCGGTATCCCAAACTTGTACGCATTCTGGACAAGTATCACCCAATTGTGATTTGGCGACATTTTCCAAGGTTTCCCCAATATCCTTGCCCTCTAGCAAATCTCCGGCAACATCAACAAAAGGGGTACATTCTGGACAAACGTCTCCCAACTGATTTTTTGCCTTAATAATACATCTTGCGGATTTTTGCCCTGTACTAAGCCTTCAGCAATATCCATCGCCGGCGCACAAGGCGGACATTGTTCACCCACAACGCCTTTAGCCCCGCTGATTAAAGCCTCCCCAATATCTTTGCCTTCAACCACATCAGAGACGACATCGACTAAGGGAGCGACAACAACGCCCAAGCCCGGTACAAAAGCATTCGCCGCCATACTGACTAAACCTTTAAAAAAACCGCCACCGCTACTGGATTTTTGTTCAGCCATTTCGGCAAACGGCTCGGTTTGCTGACTGATCAAACCTTGCGTTTGCCGATCAGAAGCTAACAATTTGTCGGTGTTATAAAGCGTCACCTCGGTTTGATGTTCAACCGCTTTTAAAGTCAGCGATTGTGCGTTGACGATGCGCTCTCCTTGGCTTTGTATGTTTTGGCGGATTATCCAAATGCAAACGGGCAAAACCTTGGCGCAGGGTTTGACGAGTTTTAGCTTTATGAGGTTTGTAAGGCAACAATTAAGGCTTGATTGCTTTTTTCTATCGCCTGACGAATGGCTTCTAGTTTGTCAATAATGCGCTGATGGCGTTCTTCTAAACGAACTCGTTTAGCGGCGACGGTTTTGAGGTAGAGTTCGCTGCGTAAGAGATAAAAATCTCGCTTAGCGAGCCGCCAATGGCTTTGAACTTGCTGATTTTTGTCCGCTTCTGTCATTTCTTTGTCTAA
>LUTY01000455.1 GCA_001640045.1 Candidatus Thiomargarita nelsonii
CGTTATGGTACGGACAAGCATGGCCATTATGCCGCTATCCTGCTAACCGATGCAAAAATTGGCAAGGCCAAGGGCGTTCAACGTTTTTACGACAGAAAAATAAAGGACGGCACTAACACTCGATGATCAAGTTTTTAGAACTTGACTTTTCAATTGAAATGGTATCGATGAATTTTAGGCGCAAACAATTTCGCCTTTAGATTTTAAATATTCGCTGGGATTGGTGTTGCTAAGTATTCGGTGATTCATATGTTTATTGGAGGGTGCCAATTGAAAGACTTCGGTTATAGCGTGACTAAGCTGTTCAAGTTTTTCAGTCGGATTTTCAACTGTGAGTAATCTACGAATAAATGCCAATAAAGAGTCTACCTGAATGAGTTGTTGTAGGCTACCCACGGTCGCGCGGGCATAGAAGGAACTATGCCAATTATTCTTCAATAGAATCTAACTCAACATCAGCAAGCCAATATTCATCCTCCTTTGTCTGTATTTTATCATAGAGTCCTTGGCAGGTTTCTGATGTTATATGACTGAAAGCTATCTCTAAATGTTGACGAACTTCTTTAAACTTGATTCCTTGGCGTAATAGCTTTCCACATTCATTTTTTACAATAGCCCATATTGTCTCAATGGGGTTAAGTTCTGGATGATGTACAGGTAGCAATAAAATTTTATGTCCCTTTTGTTCTGCCAGTTTTTGAACAATAGGAGTTTTATCAATAGATGCGTCTACCTGTTCAATCAACTGTGGTTTGAGCCAATGTTCTTCCCATGGAACTTGTTTTTGAGTTAACCAAGTCTGTAATTCAATCTTTTTCATCGCCGCTGGAATAATTTGCTCCTCTGGAACAAGGTGAAAGGTGGCTCGATCTATAACAACTACGCTTTTATCAGGTAAATTGGGCATTAACTGATTCATCCACCATTCTTGAAAATGTTGAGCGTTAAACATGTTATGATAATCCCCAGTACTATTTTTAGCTTCAAATATATAAAGTGCATTGGCGATCAAACCCGTTTGAAGCATTGCGTGAATGAAACACCAACGCCGACCTTTTCCGGCAGGTCGTTCTAAATAATCACCTTCTGTTTCACTAAACCAAGAGAATTGGAGCCCATGATAATGGTGCAAAAAACTTTCGTCTAAATATACCAGCTTATAACCTAAATTTCGAAGGTTTCTAATATTATATAGATACGAATGCCTTTGCTGACGCACATAGAGTTTTTCGCGTAGTGAGCGGGTTTTTTTACGTGTTCTTGAATAACTGAAGCCCATGCGATCAAGATGATTCTG
>LUTY01000456.1 GCA_001640045.1 Candidatus Thiomargarita nelsonii
CTTGGCAATTCTCCCAATCATTTCACCTACCATATCTAGCTACTTTCCCTCAATTATCCCCCTGTTTTACGGGCAAATTCTGACCTATTTTCTTGCCCGTGCCCCGCCCATACTCCTTCTTCGCTAAACAGCACATTAAAACACTCAATTTACTTTATTTTATGGACTTGATAACGAGTCACGGGTACTTTTTGTCTTTTTACTTTGAAGGAGATATGGATTTTATGAACAATAAATTAGCTGTTGCTATCAGCTTAGCCATTTTAAGCAACCCTGTTGTCAGTCTTGCTGAAGACGACGATTTAACCAGCTTGCGCCAGCAAATCGACGACGTGAAAGAAGAATACGAGCAGCGCCTCTTTGAATTGGAAAAGCGTATTGAAACGGCGCGTGCTCCGCAAACAAGCACATCGGCTAATGCCTTCAATCCCGCAATTAGCGTCATTTTGGACGGGAAATATGCCCATTTTTCAAATGATCCAGAAAATTCTGAACTCCCTGGCTTTCAATTAGGCGGAGAAGCCGATTTGGGAGAATCTGGATTTTCCTTGGGACACAGCGAATTGGCTCTCAGTGCCAATATTGATGATAAATTTTATGGCAGTTTGACAGCCGCCATACACGATCATGATGGCGAAACCGAAATCGAATTAGAAGAAGCTTATCTTGAAACTTTGGGTTTAGGTGGCGGTTTCACAATCAAAGCCGGTCGTTTTTTTTCCGGTGTGGGTTATCTCAATGAACAGCATGAACATGCTTGGGACTTTGCCGATGCCCCGCTGATTTACCGAGGTTTGTTTGGCAATCATTTAAGAGATGATGGGGTGCAAGTCAGTTGGATTGCGCCAACGGATTTATATGTCAAAGTAGGCGCAGAACTTTTGCGCGGTGATGCCTTTCCCGCCGGAGGAGCGGCACATGATGGAGTGGGTGCTTATAGTTTATTTGCCAAAATGGGGGATGATATCGGGGTTAGCCATAGTTGGCAGCTCGGTTTTTCCCATTGGTCAGCTGATGTTGAGGGCCGCATTGGCGAACATCATCACCATGACGAAGAGCTTGACATAGCCCATAATCCTAGCTTTACTGGCGATAGCTACATCAACGCCATAGATTTTGTCTATAAATGGGCACCCAACGGCAATCCCAAGAACCGTAATTTCAAGTTCCAATTGGAATATTTCGACCGCAAGGAAGATGGCACAATCACCATGCTTGGCAGTGATCCGCTTGAAACCAGCAATTATGACGGTCATCAAAAAGGCTGGTATGCTCAAGCGGTTTATCAATTTATGCC
>LUTY01000457.1 GCA_001640045.1 Candidatus Thiomargarita nelsonii
AGGGATTGGGCTCAAAAGAGCCCACTGGGGATGTATTTTTCCATTCATCTTTACCTATCTTTAAACCAGCACAACAGTTCTCTGTCCCATAATTAGCGTAGTCGTGAGACGCGGTGTTACCCCACCAATATTTCGTTGATTTCGTTGTTTTCTCCGCTCGTGCGGCATATTCCCATTGAGCTTCAGAAGGTAAGCCATAAGGTTTGCCCGTTTGCTCACTCAACCAGTCCACATAAGCCTTGGCATCGTCCCAAGAGACATTAATCACCGGTCGTTTGCCGCGTCCCCACCCCTTATCCTTTGGTTTGTCTCGATCCGTCGCCTCAGCAAAACGGTCATATTCCTCAAAGGTCACCTCATAGCGGCACATCGCAAAGCTTTTTATTGATACAGAGTGTTTAGGCTTCTCATCTCTCTCACCGCCGCCCCAAATATCGCCCATCAAAAAACGCCCTGCTGGAATTGTTACCATTTTTGGTCCCAAGCTGCCGTCTTTTAAACAATCCTGAAAGAATTCGCTAGTAGAGTGTTGTGACGTACATTTGCCCCATTCTTCCTCTAACTTTTTAATTTTTTCCTCTAACTCCGGCAACTTAGGTGATTTCGGATTGAACAAGCGTAAATCCTCTAAAGACCGTTTAGCCTTATCGAGATGTTCTTGTTTTAAAGCATTTTCTATTTTAATCACATAAAGCGTTTCCAGTTTAGCTAATTCAGATGATTTCGGATTGCTCAAGCGTAAACACTCTAAATACCATTTAGCCTCATCCCGTTGTTCTAGAAAAAAAGCATCTTTTAATTCACTCACATAACGCTTTTCCAGTTCATCCAAGCTAGCAGGATTCACCAAGCGTAAATCCTTTAAATACCGTTTAGCCTCATCCCACTGTTTTTTTAAAAAAGCATCTTCTATCTTAGTCACATAATCCGCTTTTATTTTTTTTAAGCCCTCCAACGCTCTGGCATTGTTTGGGTCTTTTTTTAAAACGTCATTGTAACACTTAAAGGCATTACCGCCTTTATCGCTGCTCAAACGCCCTGCTTGAAAATGTCTGTCGCAGTCACGCAAGCGTCGCGATACATCGGGTGCTGGATAACGGATGCAACGGAAACCTATGAGCTTATCAGCTTGCTTATACTCCTCAGAGTAAAGACGGTTGGCGGCGCGACAGGATTCAGCTTTGTTGTACCACGAACCACCACGAAGCACCGCTCCATCCCCCTCTTTTATCCAGACACTGCCATCTTTAGGTGCGTCCTTATAGTTATCGTGGTAAGGGTCATCCACCCATTCCC
>LUTY01000458.1 GCA_001640045.1 Candidatus Thiomargarita nelsonii
CCATCCTGCCATTGATGCGCCTGATCCCGGTACGGCGGGATTCACTGGCAGCTTAGTCATAGCAGAATTTTCCTCCATCGATGAGGCGCGTGCATGGGCACAAGCGGATCCGTATCATGAAGCTGGCGTGTATGCCCATCTGACTGTAAAACCCTTTAAAAAGGTCTTACCATGAATAACCCTGTGACACTCATTAAAGAAAAACTGACAACGGTACTGACACCCACTCATTTAGACATTATTGATGAGAGTCATAAACATGCCGGTCATGCTGGCGCACAAGCTGGCGGTGGACATTTTCTCGTGACTATTGTGAGTCCACAGTTTACGGGAAAAAGCTTGATAGAGCGTCATCGCATGGTATATGCTGCTGTCGGCGAATTGATGAATACGGTCATTCATGCCCTAAGCATTAACGCGCAAACACCCGATGAATTTTCAACATAACATAAATCAAGGAGATAAATAGATGTTCAAACCCTTAGTTCGTACTTGTATCTTGTCCAGTGCTTTGTTAGTTTCCCTAAATGGTCATACAGCCCCCACTGATCCCCTAGCAGTGGTCAATGGCGAAACCATCACACAACAGGAGTATGATGATTATGTCAAGGCGCGTGCTAAACAAAACCCAAGCCAGAATGAGAAAGTTAAACCGGAAACGCTGATTGAAGAAATGATCCAACGCGAACTCCTTAAGCAAGATGCGCTCAAAAAGGGGATTGATAAAAACCCTGAATTTATTCAGAAGGTTGAGTTTATGCGAGAGAGTTTGTTGATGGCGATGGGTATGCACGATTACCTGGAAAAACATCCAATAGACGATGCTGCGCTTCACAGCGAGTATGATAGACAAATTGCTTTGATTAAAGTTCCCCAAGAGTACAAGGTTCGGCACATTTTGGTGGAAACAGAATCCGATGCAAAAGCCATCATTGCTGAATTAGATGAGGGCAAAGACTTTGGCGAGCTAGCCAAGGAAAAATCCAAAGATCCCGGCTCGGCAAAACAGAGTGGCGATTTGGGTTGGATTACCACACAAAAAGTCGTTCCCAAATTTGGGGAAGCGGTTGAAAAGTTGGAAAAAGGCAAGTACAGTGCTACCCCGGTCAAAACTCAGTTTGGTTGGCATATTGTCCAAGTTGACGACAGTCGGGCTGCTGCTGCTTTACCCCCGTTTGAAAGTGTCAAAGATAAAATCGAAGCCGCGTTGCAATTCAAGCTCATGCAACAATATTTGAGCGATTTGAAAAATCAGGCTAAAATTGAAATTATTAAACAGAGCCCCTAGCTGAATT
>LUTY01000469.1 GCA_001640045.1 Candidatus Thiomargarita nelsonii
CACAGGAAAACCAATGGAGAATGAGATTAATAACAATAGCAACACCCTAGAATTGCTAGTCACCAAACTAGACACGCTACAAACCGAGTTTGAAAGCAAACTCAAATACGACCAACACAAAGACAAAATCATCGACGATTTGCACAGCGAATTGCAAGAATACAAAAGCGACTTGATAAAAAAGCTTTTGCAACCGATGATTATGGATGTCATTCATGCCATTGATGACTTCAACAAACTGACGCGCCATTACACGCAAAAAGAGGATATTGATCCCCAAAAACTGCTCAAATTGATAGCAAGTATTCCCAAAGACTTAGAACATCTCCTTTATCGGCAAGGCGTAGAATCGTTTCAATGTTCAGAACCCGTTTTTAATCCCAGTCGCCAGCGAGTGCTTAAAACCTTGCCCACGCCTGAGCCCTCCAAAGACAAAACGATTGCCCAAAGCCTGCGTCAAGGCTATGAATGGGAAGGCAAAGTCTTGCGCCCCGAAATGGTTGAAGTTTACGTAGCAGAGGAACAAAAAAAATGAATAATCAATTCAAAAAAGTATTTGGCATTGACTTAGGTACCACATACTCCGGCATAGCCTACATTGATGAACACGGAAAACCGGTGATTGTCCCCAATGCGGAAAACCAGCGCCTCACCCCCTCTGTCGTATTTTTTGATGGCGACAATATCATCGTGGGAGAAGTGGCTAAAGAAAACGCCAAACTTTACCCGAATGAAGTTGTGACTTTAGTCAAACGTTCCATGGGCGAACCCAACTTTCTGTTTGAATATCAAGAGAAAAATTACCGCCCCGAAGAAATTTCCGGCTATATACTACGCAAACTGGTCAATGATGCCAAACAACATTTAGGCGAAGAAATCACCGACGTTGTGATTACTTGTCCCGCCTATTTTGGTATTAATGAACGAGAAGCCACACGTTTAGCGGGAGAAATTGCCGGCTTACAAGTTCGCCAAATCCTCAATGAGCCGACAGCCGCCGCCATTGCTTATGGCACAGTAGAAAACGACAACGAAAAAGTCGTCCTAGTCTATGACTTAGGCGGAGGCACATTTGATATTACCATGATTCATGTCAAACCCGATGCCATTGAGGTCATTTGTACGGGCGGAGATAAGGAACTAGGCGGGAAAGATTGGGACGATAGGATTATTCAACACTTAGTTGAACAATTTCAGGCGCAAACGGGCAGCCAGGAGGATATTTTAGACGATCATGATACCTTGCAAGAATTGCAATTATCAGCGGAAAAAGCCAAAAAAACCCTTTCACAAAGGGAAAAAGCGCCCATTATTGTGACGCATAGTGGAGAACGCGCCAAGATTGAATTGACTCGCGACAAATTTGATGAAATCACTCAAGATTTGCTAGAAAGGACAATGAGCCTGACGCAGGATATGCTGGCTGAAGCTCAGAAAAAAGGCTATAACAGCTTTGATGAATTTCTGTTAGTCGGAGGCTCTACACGTATGCCACAAATCATGGCGCGTGTGGAACAAGCATTTCCAACAGTCAAACCCAAGATATTTGATCCTGACGAAGCGGTTGCAAAAGGCGCCGCCCTCTATGGTTGGAAATTATCTATCAATGATGAACTGGTGAGGCGCGTCACTGAGCGTACTGGAAAGCTTGAAAAAGATAAAATTGAAATTCCAGAAGAGATTGCTCAATCCGTGGCAGCGGATACGGGATTCACATTGGAAGCCGTCAAAAGTGCCAACATGGCTATTAGAAATGTGACCAGTAAGAGTTTTGGCGTGGTTGCCTTGAATCAAGACAAGAAAAAAGAGGTCGTTAATCTGATCTTAAAAAACACCACGGTGCCAGCGGAAGTGACGGAAAGATTTGGAACAGAGTTAGCCAATCAAGATACCGTTGAGATTAGAATCATGGAAAATGAGGTGAGCGACAACAAGCTTGAACCTGAACAAGCGATAGAAATTGGCACAGCGAGTCTTGAATTGCCCTCTTTGCTACCCGCTAATTCTCCGATTGATATTAGCTTTCGGCTGAATGAAGAAGGGCGTTTAGAAATGACGGCGGTTGAAATCACAGATGACAGAAAAATATCCGTTAGCATTGAAACCTCATCGGTGATTCAGGGAGAAGAACTTGAAGAGGCGAAAGCGCGTAATCAAAATTTGGTGATTTCTTAAGGAATCCAAGATTTATCTTGGACGCAACAAAACGAGGCAGGCATTATGACAATTATCCGAGAAGAAGATTTTATCCAAAGCATTGCCGATGCTTTTCAATTCATTTCATATTATCATCCCCTTGATTACATTAAAGCTTTGGGGGAAGCTTACGAACGTGAAGCGTCCGAGGCGGCTAAAGATGCCATCGCTCAGATTTTAGTCAATTCACGCATGAGTGCCGAAGGGCAGCGCCCGATTTGTCAAGATACTGGCATTGCCGTCGTCTTTCTCAAAATCGGCATGAATGTGCATTGGGATACCAATAAAAGTATCACGGAAATGGTAAATGAAGGGGTGCGACGTGCATATACATACCCTGATAATGTATTACGTGCCTCTGTTCTCAGAGATCCCGCTGGTAGTCGTCAAAATACTCAAGATAATACGCCAGCGGTGACACATTTTGAGGTTGTACCCGGAAATACGGTCGAAGTCAAAGTCGCAGCCAAGGGGGGCGGTTCTGAAAATAAATCCAAATTTGTGATGTTAAATCCGAGTGATAGTTTAGTGGATTGGGTGCTGAAAACGGTTCCTCAAATGGGGGCGGGTTGGTGTCCACCCGGGATACTCGGTATTGGTATTGGTGGCACAGCGGAAAAAGCCATGTTGTTGGCGAAAAGTGCCTTGATGATGCCGATTGATATCCATGAATTACAAGCGCGGGGCGCGTCTAACCGGATTGAGGCATTGCGTTTAGAACTTTATGAAAAAGTCAATGCATTGGGAATAGGCGCACAAGGTTTAGGCGGATTGACGACGGTGTTAGATGTTAAAATACTTGATTATCCCACCCATGCTGCCTCTTTGCCCATTGCCATGATTCCCAACTGTGCTGCCACGCGCCACGCGCATTTTATATTAGATGGCAGTGGACCGGCTCATTTAACCCCACCAAGTTTAGAAGAATGGCCTCAAGTGACATGGGAAGCGGGGGCACAAAGCCGTCGGGTGAATCTTGACACGGTCAAACCAGAAGACGTCGCACAGTGGCAACCAGGGGAGCGTTTATTGCTCAGTGGTAAATTCTTGACCGGGCGCGATGCAGCTCATAAACGGATAGCGGATTTATTGGCGAAAGGAGAGCCGTTGCCGGCAGGCTTGGATTTCAAAAATCGTTTTATTTATTACGTTGGACCAGTGGACGCGGTGCGTGATGAGGTGGTTGGACCGGCAGGTCCTACGACGGCAACGCGCATGGATAAGTTTACAGAAATGATGTTGGAAAAAACGGGCATTATTGGGATGATCGGCAAGGCAGAGCGTGGCCCTCAAGCGATTGAGGCGATTAAAAAGCATAAAGCGGTGTATTTAATGGCGATAGGCGGTGCGGCTTATTTAGTATCTAAAGCGATTCGCGCTGCACGGGTGGTCGCGTTTGCAGATTTAGGCATGGAGGCGGTGCATGAGTTTGAAGTACAAGATATGCCAGTGACGGTGGCGGTGGATGCCAATGGCGAGTCGGTGCATAAAACGGGACCGGCGGAGTGGCGGGCAAAGATTGCCAGTGTACGGCTTAGCTAGCTGAATATGATAAAATGTAAAACCTAATGCCATATCGTGCCG
>LUTY01000460.1 GCA_001640045.1 Candidatus Thiomargarita nelsonii
CTTTCTTCAGAAGAAATCCTATTTCTTTAAGAAATAGGATTTTTAGATGGCTACTTTAACAAAACTTTTTATCCTGCCCCTATGTATGCACTCTGATCCAATCGTCTTTCATATATTCGTCATTTTCACTGGCTCTGCCATACTCGCAACCCTTGCACTTTACGCACGTCAAGCCCTATTGGTCGGCTATATTGTATGGGGAATTCTACTAGGACCCTCCGCTTTTGCCATTATCAAAGATACCTCCATCATCACTCAAATTGCCCAGATTGGCATTATATTCTTATTGTTTTTATTGGGCTTGAATCTACAACCACAAGATTTATTACGTACCGTGCGAAAAACCACGGTCGTCACAATTATCAGTTCGCTCGTTTTTGGAGGATTAGGTTTTGGAATAGCTTGGGCATTTGGTTTTGATTTCTGGGAAAATCTCTTGATTGGTGCCTCCGTGATGTTTTCCAGCACCATTATTGGCCTAAAATTATTACCAACTACCGTCTTGCATCACAAACATGCCGGCGAACTCATGGTCAGTATTTTATTATTGCAAGACTTAATTGCCATTGTTGTACTCTTAATTTTGCAAGGCACTCGTGATGGTGGGACATCAATCATTGATATTGGACTGCTGATATTAGGATTACCCTTACTGATTGGCTTTGCGCTCTTATTTGAACGCTATATACTGATCAAATTGATTTGCAGCTTTGATAAAATTCAAGAATATATTTTCTTAGTCACGATAGGCTGGTGTTTGGGTATGGCAGAATTGGCAACATTTTTGAGTCTATCGCATGAAATCGGCGCATTTATTGGAGGAGTCGTATTAGCGAGCAGCCCAATTGCCCGTTTTATTGCGGAAAGTTTAAAGCCACTACGGGACTTTTTTTTAGTGATATTTTTCTTTGCTTTGGGGGCGAGTCTCAATTTAAATGTGTTATATACAGTCTTATTACCTGCCACTGTATTAGCCAGCATGATGTTGTTTGTAAAACCTTTTATATTCAAATACTTGATGGTAAAAGGGGGAGAACCAGCACCACTTTCTTTAGAAATAGGCGTGCGGCTGGGACAGATCAGTGAATTTTCTCTACTTATTGCTGTAGTGGCTTTAAGTACAGGTGTTATTAGTGACAAAGCTTCTTATTTAATTCAAGCAGCAACGATTATCACCTTTATGGCATCCTCTTATTATATTGTTATTACCTACCCGACTCCTATTGCAGTATCAGATCGCTTGCGACGGGATTAAAGCAGGACGCGGAGCGTCCAATCAGGCATTCCCACGCAG
>LUTY01000461.1 GCA_001640045.1 Candidatus Thiomargarita nelsonii
GATAACAGAATTCGCCAGCGAGCAAACAATATTATTAACGCAAACTAAGTTGCTATCTCATTTACCCGAACACCAAGCACAAGTCATTTGCCTTGACAATACTGATATGAGTCAATTACCAACAACGGCACCCGACAATCAGAGTACAGCAGATGACTTAGCCTATATGATTTATACCTCTGGCTCAACGGGTAAACCCAAAGGGGTTTTAGTCACTCATCGTAACTTAGTCCATGCCACCACGGCGCGTGAGCATTATTATCCAGAGACATTCAGTGCCTTTCTACTGCTATCTTCATTTGCTTTTGACAGTTCAATGGTTGGGCTATTTTGGAGCCTATGCCAAGGAAAAACCTTAATTTTACCGCAGCCTGATCAAGAAAAAGATATTGAAGCCTTAGCCAATTTGATTGAAAAATATCAAGTCTCACATACACTATGTGTGCCATCGCTCTATCAACTGCTCTTAACTTATGCGGATTCAACACAACTCAGTAGCTTAGTCAATGTCATTGTTGCAGGCGAAGCTTGCCCAAGTGACTTGGTTGAACAACACTTCCAACAATTGCCAAGGACAGCACTGTATAACGAATATGGTCCCACTGAGGCAACCGTATGGAGTACGGTATCTCAATTATTGCCCTCACAACCCATTACGATTGGGCAACCGATTGCGAATACACAAATCTATATTCTCGATGAACAACAAAATCCTGTTCCTATTGGTGTGCCCGGAGAAATCTACATTAGTGGCGAAGGGATCGCGCAAGGCTATTACAACCAACCTGAAATCACAGCACACTGTTTTGTGCCCAATCCTTTTAAGCCCAAAGCTCGGTGCTATCGAACCGGTGATTTGGCACGTTATCGTTTCGATGGTCATATTGAATTTTTGGGACGGATTGATCAACAAATCAAAATTCATGGTTATCGCATTGAATTAGGTGAAATTGAAGCGGTTTTAAATCAACATCCAGATGTTCAAGAAGCCTTAGTTACTGCCCATAATGAACAACTGGTTGCCTATGTTAAAACCAATCAGTCAGTTTCATCGCCTGAATGGCAAACCTTGTTAGCTCAACAATTGCCAGATTATATGCAACCAACCCAAGTGATCGTGTTGGAACAATTTCCTTTACTGCCCAATGGAAAAATAGATCGTCAAGCATTGCCAGAGCCAACACTAGAAGTATCGTCAACGGGGATGTTTGCGGTGGAATTAGGAGAAGAGCTTTTTAATAAGCGGGGCAGTCGTGGTCAATCTTGCCAAGATTGCCATGATAATCCAGAAGAA
>LUTY01000462.1 GCA_001640045.1 Candidatus Thiomargarita nelsonii
ACTGAGCCATCAATCGGCGCACCTTCATAGTTCCCATGCCATTTATCAGCCACCCATTCCCAAATGTTTCCCGCCGTATCATACAAGCCAAAAGGATTAGGCTCAAAAGAACCAACAGGAGAAGTTTGTTTCTTAGTCCATTGACTTCCACTTCCATTACAATTCGCCCGATTCTTACCAATCTCATTCCCCCACCAATAAACCGTTTCCGTCCCCGCCCGTGCTGCGTATTCCCATTGGGCTTCCGTCGGCAAACGATATTGCTGCCCCGTTTGTACACAAAGCCATTCCGTGTAAGCGACAGCATCGTCCCAAGAAACATTAATCACCGGTCGATTACCGCGCCCCCAGCCCCAATCATCTAGTTTTTCTCTATCAGTGGCTTGGGCAAACTGATCATATTCAGCAAAGGTAACCGGATAACGCCCCATCGCAAAACCTTCCACCGACACGGCATGCACCGGCAGCTCATTATCCCTGCCCATCCCCCGAAGATCCCCCATACGAAACCGCCCCGCCGGAATCCACACCATTTCTGGACCCTCACTACCATCTTTTAAGCGATCACGGAAAATCTTGCCTGGCTGTACGGTGGTTGACTCCTTTAAATCCAATAAACGCCTAAAAACGGCCTGCGAATCAGGACGTTTATCAGGATTCTGCTTCAAGCACTCTAACAACAAAAACTGTAATTCAGGCACATCCGGCAACTCACTCGGATGCGGAAAACGAGGACTTTCCGCACTCAATAAACGGTACAAAGTCGCCCCAAAAGCAAACACATCGCTTTTTGCCCCTGGCTTTCCATACGCCACCTCACCCCATTGCTCAGGTGCCGCATAATCAAAGGTACCGAAAACATTCTGAATGAACTGACTTTGACCGCTACGCACTTGAGTACGGGCTGCTTGTTCTTTAAGAGACGTCGCCACTCGCGCCAAGCCAAAGTCAATAATCTTAACCACTAAACGATCCGCTTCTTTTTTGAATAACAAATTAGCCGGTTTCAGATCGAAATGACAAACCCCAGCTTCATGCGCCACCGCTAAACCTTGCGCCACTTGCACCCCCACCTCTAATCCCGTTTCTAAATCCAATTTGCCATATTGACTCAACCACGCTTCCCCGTCTAAAGCACCCTCGATATACTCCGTGATAAAAAAAGGCCGCTCTTGTCGGCTGGCATCAACATAACCATAACTCAAAGTTTTCGGCACATAAGGACTTTTGAGCTGACGCATGATTAAGACTTCTTTAAAAACCTCCTCGCGCCGCCCTTTTTGTCCTTCCCAAA